>JAJTCR010000092.1 GCA_021325695.1 Steroidobacteraceae bacterium
TCAGGACGTATCGCCCGTGACAGTACCAAACAAATACCAATCTTATCGTTGTAATTCCAATCAATGTTGCCAGTGCTATCAAATCTCTCCAATAGTCAGTGGTTTATAGGAAATTATACTGAATCGTATCAAAGGGCTGGTACTTTCCACATATTGGTTCTATATTGGACCTATATTGATACTGTCCGATTCGGGGACTTGTCCATTTCGCAAGTCGTTCTACCGTCCACGCTGGCGCGGCTGCCAGCAGCCAAGAGGGCAATTCGCATGTTCCAGCGACGTTCGAATCTGATCCGGTCCGCCGTGCTCGCCGCGCTGGCGGGCCACGTGGGCATGGCCCAAGGCCAATCCGCGCCGGCCGAGGAACTCGAGGAAATCGTGGTCACCGGGATCCGGTCGAGCTACCGCGCGTCCCTCGAAACCAAGCGCGAGGAAACCGCCGTGGTCGATGCGATCACGGCCGAGGACGTGACCAAGTTTCCCGACAAGAACCTCGCCGAGGCGCTGCAGCGCATTCCAGGCGTCTCGCTGAATCGCGAGTTCGGCGAGGGTGAGCGCATCAACATCCGCGGCACCGACGACAGCCTGACCAAGATGCTGCTGAACGGCCACAGCCTCGCGACCGCTGACTGGTTCGTGCTCGACCAGCTCAACAGCACGCGCAGCTTCAACTACCTGATGCTGCCGGCCGACATCATCGGCGAAGTCAAGGTCTTCAAGACGCAGCAGGCGGACCTGGAGGAGGGCGGCATCGGCGGCACGGTCGACGTGATCACGCGGAATCCGTTCGACCTCGCGCCGATGACGATCTCCGGCACGCTGCAGGGCGCCTACTCCGAGCTCGCCGACGAGATGGACCCGCAGGCGTCGGCGCTCTTCAGCTGGAAGAACCCCGAGTCGACCTTCGGCGTACTCGTGGCGGGCGTGTACCAGAAGCGCACGGTGCGTCGCGACGGCGTCGAGGTGCTCGGGTACTTCGACGCGGACCCGAGCGACGCGGGCGAACTGCTCGCCCCGTCGCTGATCGGCTCGGCCCTGTTCCAGCAGGAGCGCGAGCGCATCGGCGGCAACATCGCGCTGCAGTTCCAGCCGAGCGAGTCGGTGCTGGCCACCCTGACGGGCCTGTACTCGAAGTTCGACGGCGACAACGTCAACGAGAACTTCATGGCGTGGGGCTCGCGCGCGCTCGCGAACGGCGGCACGCTGACTCCGTCGACGATCCAGGACGGCACGGCAGTCGCCGGCACGATCGAGTCGCGGCGTAACCCGACCACGGGCGCACTCGAGGACTTCGGCGTGGTCTACGACGCGATCGACCGCATCGCCTCGACGGACACCTCGAACATCGACCTCGACGTCGAGTGGGCACTCAACGACTCGTGGAACTTCCACTTCCGCGCAGGGCGGACGGAGGCCAATGGCGACACCGAGGCGCAGCCGTTCGTCGAGTTCGGAGCGCCGGCGAGCTTCACGTACGACCTGCGCGGCAAGGCGCCGCAGGTGTCCTACGCAAACATCGACCCGACCGACCCGACCGACCTGCAGTTCATCTTCAGCTCGCTGCACCAGATCCTGAACGACGATTCCGAGACCTACGCCTACGCCGACGCGGAAACTGAACTGGGTCTCGGCTTCCTCGACTCGATCAAGTTCGGCGCCAAATACACCGACCACGACCGCGAGCTGCGCTTCAACGCGACGACGTACGGCGGCTTCCACGTCCCGATCAACACGCTGGCGGCCTCGACGTTCGCCGGGGCGATGACGCCGGGCGACTTCCTCGATTCGATCAAGGCGTCCGGCACGATCGACCGCTACTGGCAGATCAACCGCAACGAAGTCGAACGGATCCTGTTCGAGAACCTGCGCAACGGCCCGGGTCGCGTGCTGTACCCGCAGCAGAGCTTCTCGATCGCGGAGGACGTCGCCGGCGGCTACCTGATGGCCAACCTGAAAGGCGAACGCTGGCGCGGCAATGTCGGCGTGCGTTACGTGCGCACCGAGCAGACCTCGAACGGCAACGTGGTCAGCCCGACCGGTGCAATCGAGAATCCGTACGGCAACTACGACCCGATCAGCGTCGACCGCAACTACGACAACTGGCTGCCGAGCCTGAACCTGGCGTTCGACTTCACCGACGAGCTCGTCGGTCGTTTTGCGGCCGCCCGTACGATGACGCGCCCGGACTTCACCGATATCGCGCCCCGCGCCAGCCTGAACCCCGGCGCCTTGACGGCCCAGACCGGCAACCCCGACCTCGACCCGTTCGAGGCGGACCAGTACGACGTCTCGCTCGAGTGGTACCACGGCGAGGACGCGGCCATCGTCGGCGCGTTGTTCTACAAGGACATCAAGTCCTTCATCACGGACAGCGTGCAGACGATCAACTTCAACATCAACACGGCTTCGCCGCCGAGCCTCCAGTGCGTCGAAGTCGGCACGGACCTGTGGAGCTGCCCGTTCACTACCAACGTCCGATCGAACGGCGGTGGCGGCAAGGTGCAGGGCATCGAACTCGCCATCAACCAGCCGATCGCGGCCGGCTTCGGCTTCAACGCAAACTACACCTACTCCGACGCCGAAGCCGACAACGGCGACCCGATCCCGGGCAACTCCGAGAACACGTACAACGTCGTGGCGTATTACGAGAACCCGCGCGTGGGCGCGCGGCTGGCCTATACCTACCGCGACGACTTCTTCGTCACGTTCGACCGCTCGACCGAGCTGAACCAGGACGGGTTCGGCCAGCTCGACGCGTCGGTGTCGTTCGGCTTCAACGAGAACATCGCTCTGACGTTCGACGCGCAGAACCTGACAGAGGAAGAGATCGTGCAGTACGCGGGCTCGAAGGCCCGCCCGCGCGCGATCTACGACAACGGACGCGTGTTCTACTTCGGCGTGCGGATGAAGTATTGACGGCCGGGCCTCCCCGCTCCGGCGGGGAGGCCGCGGCGCACAGGGCGCGACGTCAGTCCGGCGCTTCCCAGTCCGCGACGAGCGGCGCGAGCACCTGCCGGACGGGCTCGAGCTGCGCCGAATATGGGCGGTGCCGGCCGATCGAGCGATCGGTGAAGGGCTCGGCCACCTGTGCGTAACTCGGCGTCGGCGAATACGTTCGCTGCTCGTGGAAGCGCAGGCAAGCCTCGTCGAACGGCAGCCCGACGTGCCCGAGCAGTCGAGCGACGACGTCACGCGGGTTGGCGACCAGGGACTCGTACCGCAGAATGAATTCGCGCGGCTCGAGTTCATGGCGATAGTGCTCGTGCAGCCGATGCACCGCGGCGAGGTAATGCGCCGTGTCCTCGAGCCGGTAGCCACAGTGAAAACCATGGTTGAGCTGGTGCGACATCATCGAAACGCAGACGTCGAGCGGGTGGCGCGCCAGGTGCACGAGCGGCGCGTCCGGAAACGCGATGCGAATCAGCGGCAGCCACACCTCGTTGAAGGGCATCTTGTCGACGAAGTACCTGACGCCGGGTACGAGCAGGCCAGCGCGCTCGGCACGCGCGAGGTAGTGGTCGCGGAACACGGCGGCGAGGTGATGGCGGTCGGCGGTCATCGCGCCGTCGAGGTTGAGCGGGAACGGCTCGCGGGCGGGCAGCAACTGATGGCTGAGCTCGCGCCACTCGCCCGCGAAGGGCAGCTCGCCGCCGGCACGGATCGCCGGATGCGCGGCAAGCACGCGTTCCACCAGCGTCGTGCCCGAGCGTGGAAAGCCGTAGACGAACAGCGGTTGCGGCACGTCGCCGCGGGCCGAGGCGCGCGGCAGCCGCTCGAGAACGCGGCGCGTGAAGTAACGTTCGAGGCGCGCGAAGAACTGCTCGACCGCGGCAGCCTGATAGCGCAGCCCGCCCGCCTCCGCGGCGAGCTTCTGCTTGCCGGCGACGAAGTCCCGCCAGGCCTCGTCGTAACGTCCCGCACGGTCCTCGAGGCGCCCGCGCTCGAGCAGGGCGTCGCCGTTCAATACCGGGGCGGCCGCCAGCACCGTGAGGGCGTCGGCGACGCGACCCTCGCGGGCCAGGTACTGGGCCCGCAGCAGGTCGACCTCGCGGGCAGACCCCGCGGCGGCCGCCCGATCGAGCAGCACCTTGGCACGCGTCAGGTCGTGCTGCACCTCGCAGGCCTTCGACCAGTACGCGAGCGTGCGGACATCGCCCGGCGCGAGCCGGTCCGCCTGCGCATACAGGGTTTGCGCTTCCTCCGGACGACCCTGGCGCATCAGGTTCAGCCCGAGCGTCACGAGCGTCGCGCCGCGCTCGCCGCCCAGCGCGAGCGCGCGCCGCAGGTGCCATTCTCCCGCGACGAGTTCGTTGCGCTCGGACAGGAGCGTGCCGAAGCGTTCGTGCGACCCCGGGTCGTCCGGCAAGCGGGCGAGCGCACGTCGCGCGAACTGCTCGGCTTCGTCGGCGCGACCCGATCGCGTCAGCAGGTCGATCGTCTCGTGCCAGGCCCAGGCGCAGTCCGGGTTGGCCCGCAGCACGCCGGCCAACGCATCCGCGGCACGCTTGAGGTCTCCCGCGGCAATGACGGCGCGCACACTGTCTCGATCGGCGGTGGTTGCGGTATTGGCCATCGGGTCGATGCTGCGGCTGGGCTGCGAGCCTGGCGAATGACGGACGGAGTGTACTGAGCCGATGCGACTCGTGGCGAACCCTGCCGGATGGCGCGCGCATTGGGCGCTCGCGCTCGTCGCGATCATTCCCGCGCCGCAGAGCGTCGTCGAGACCGCTGGGAGCGTCGAACTGCACGATGGTTTCGTCATCGAGGCCGGTGGGGGCCACGACTCGCAACAGGTCGCCGCGCAGTTCGCGGCGCGTCTCGCGGCTCACCCGGGTCTTGCGGCATCGGTTCGCGCGACCTCCCGTCATCCGCGGAGCGCGGGCGTGCGTGTCCGGTTCGAGCTGCGAGCAAGTAGCAATGTTCCGACCGAAGGCTATCGCCTGGTCGTGGCTCGAGACGGGGTGACCCTCGAGGCCGCCGACGTCGCTGGCCTGCGCCACGGCGCCGTGTCGTTGTGGCAGCTCGCGGCTGCCGGATCCAAACAGGAAACGTCCGGCGCGGCCGTCGTGCACCTGCCGACGGTGCGGATCGAGGATGCACCGGAGTTCCGCTGGCGCGGACTCATGCTCGATTCGGCCCGCCATTACCAGTCGCCCGAGTTCATCGAGCGCTACCTGGACTGGATGGCGATGCACAAACTCAACGTGCTGCACTGGCACCTGACCGACGACCAGGCGTGGCGGCTCGAGATCAAGCGCTACCCCAGGCTCACCCAGGTCGGCGCGTGGCGCGTGCCGGCCGGGCGTGCCGCACAGCGGGACCCCGACCCCGCGACGGGGCGTCCGCGGCTCCACGGCGGTTTTTACACACAGGACACGGTGCGGCGGCTGGTCCGGTACGCCGCCGACCGCGGTATCACGATCGTGCCGGAGATCGAGATGCCCGGGCACGCCACCGCCGCCGTCGCGGCCCACCCGGAGCTCGGGCTCGGCGCCGTAGCACCGGGCGCGGTGCCGGCCGATTGGGGCATCTACCCGAACCTCTTCAACGTCGAGGAATCGACCTTTGCGTTCCTCGAAAACGTATTGCGGGAGGTGATGGGCCTGTTCCCGGGCACGTACGTGCACGTCGGTGGCGACGAGGCCGTGAAGGACCAGTGGCGCGCGTCCCCGCGAGTGCAAGCGCGCATGCGCGAACTCGGGCTCCGCGACGAGGCGGCGTTACAGGGCTGGTTCGTGCAGCGGATCGGCCGCTTCCTCGAATCGAACGGGCGAAGACTCGTCGGCTGGGACGAGATTCTCGAGGGCGGGATCGCGACCGGTGCCACCGTGATGTCCTGGCGCGGCGTGGACGGCGCGCGCACGGCCGCGCAGGCAGGCCACGACGCCGTGCTCGCCGCGTGGCCCCTGCTGTATTTCGACAATCGGCAGGGCAACGCCGTGTCCGAGCCGCCCGGCCGCGGCCGCGTCGTCACGCTGCGCGACGTCTACGAGTTCGACACGCGCGTGTCGGGTCTCTCCGACGAGCAGCATCGCCACCTGATCGGCGTGCAGGGCAACGTCTGGACCGAACACGTGCGGACCGAGGAGCGCGTCGCGTGGATGACCTGGCCGCGCGCGGCCGCCGTCGCCGAGCTCGGCTGGACTGCGCCCGCTCGCCGGGATTACGACGATTTTCACGCGCGGCTGGCACCCGCGATGCGCTGGTATCGCGCGCTGGGCCTGCGTGCCGCCACGACCGCGTTCGAAGTGCC
>JAJTCR010000093.1 GCA_021325695.1 Steroidobacteraceae bacterium
GCAGAACCAGCCCGACTTCCAGGCCGGCTCGGCCGACCACCGCACGCATTTCGTCGCCGAGGTGCCGCGATTCGTACGCGAGGCGATGCAGGAATACGGCGCGCTCACGGGCCGCACCTACCAGCCCGTGCAGACGTTCATGTGCGACGACGCCGAGTGCGTCGTCGTGGGCCTGGGCTCGGTCACCGACGATGCGGAAGCCGTGGCCGCTTACCTGCGCTCGCAGGGCAGCAAGGTCGGCGTCGTCTCGGTGAAGCTGCTGCAACCATTCCCCGAAGCGGAGCTGGTCCGGGCGCTCGAGGGCAAGAAGGCCGTCACGGTGCTCGAGCGCTCGGAGACGACTGCGCTCACAAGCTTCGTCACGCAGGCGCTGTTCAAGGGCGTGGAGAATGCGAGCAACGGCGGCGTCCGTCACCCCGGCATCCCGGCGCTGCACGCGCTGCCAAAGGTCACCACGGCGATCTTCGGGCTCGGCGCGCACGACCTGCAGCCGCGTCACCTCGTCGCTGCGTTCCGGAACATGGAAACGCGCAACGTGCCGTTCGTCTACCTCGGCTCGCAGTTCTTCGCGAAGAACCCGCCGCCACAGCTGGCGGCGCTGCAGGCGCGGTTGCAGTCCGCCTACCCCGAAACGGAGCTCATGGCGCTCGAGACCGAGCCGAATCCAGTGCTGCTGCCGCCGGAGGCGTTCCGGGTGCGGTTCCACTCGATCGGCGGCTACGGCACGATCGCAACCGGCAAGCTGATCACGGACATCCTCGCCGGCGTGCTCGGCCTGCAGTCGAAGGCCGCGCCCAAGTACGGCTCGGAGAAGAGCGGCGCGCCGACCAACTACTACATCACGCTCAGTCCCGAGCCGGTCAAGCTCACGAACGCCGAGCTCGAGGACGTGGAAATCGTGATCTCGCCGGACCACAAGGTGTTCGGCCATACCCACCCGCTGCGCGGACTGGTCGAGGGCGGCACGTTCATCCTGCAGTCCAGCCTTTCGCCGCTCGAGACGTGGCGGGAGCTGCCCGAGCCGGCGCGACGCACGTTGCGCGCGAAGAAGATCAAGTTCTTCATCCTCGACGGCTTCGCGGTCGCCAAGCGCCACGCGCCGACGCCCGAGCTCGAGACGCGCATGATGGGCATCGCCTTCATCGGCGCGGTCTGTGGCCACGTCGAGCGCATCAAGGCAGGCGCCTCCGAGAGCGCGCTGCTCGACAAGATCCGCAGCCAGATCGCGAAGAAGTTCGGCGCCAAGGGCGGCGCGGTGGTCGAAGGCAACCTCGCCGTCATGCGCGACGGGCTCGCGGCGACGCGCCGCGTCGACTACGAGGCGCCCGAGTTCGTCGTGGTGGACAGCCAGCCATCGGCCCGGCCGAAGCGCAGCGTCGCGATCTCGGCCGGCATGTGCCGGTCGGCCGGCGCCTCTCCCGACGGCGGCTTCTTCGACCGCGACTACTACGAGCAGATGATCGCGACGCCGTTCCGCGAGGGCACCATCGCCGAGGCGCCCGTCCTGCCGGGTACGGGATTGTTCATGCCGGCAGGCACGGCAGCCTGGAAGGACAAGGGCCTGTTCCGGCGCGACGTGCCGCAGTTCGTGGCCGCACGCTGCACGGGCTGCATGGAGTGCACGCTGGTGTGCCCGGACGCGGCGATTCCCAATACCGTCCACGACATCCACGACCTGCTGCAGACCGCCATTCGCGCCACCGACCTTGCGCAGGCGCCGCAGGCGGAGCTGCTCGCCCAGGTCTACCCGCTCACCGAGGCCGTGCGGGCGCGCTACAAGGCGACGCGGGAAGCGCTCGCATTGCACGACGCGGTCGCGGATGCCGCCGCGAGCCTCGACGGCGCGAACGCGAGCGTGCGTCGCAACGTGCAGAAACTCGCCGAGACGTTGCGGACATTCCCGGTCGCGCGCACGAAGCCGTTCTTCGACGCCGCCGAGAAGGACCGCCCCGGCAGCGGCGGCCTGTATTCGGTCGCGATCGACCCGTGGAAGTGCAGCGGCTGCCTCGAGTGCGTCGACGTCTGCGGCCCCGGCGCGCTCGAGCCACGGGTGCAGGACGATCACGTGCTCGACGAGTTGCAGGAACGCTTCGAGTTCCTGAGCCGTACCGCGAACACGCCGCCGCGGTTCGTGCAGGACGCGGTGCGACCCGAGGGCGACATCAAGCGCCTGATGCTCGACCGCGCGAATTACTACGCGACCACCGGCGGCCACGGCGCCTGCCGCGGCTGCGGTGAAGTCACCGCGATCCGGCTCGTGACGTCGATGAACCACGCGATCCAGGCGCGCCGTCGCAAGGACCATCTGGCCGACCTCGAGCGGCTGGTCGAACGGCTCGCGGTCCGTCGCGATTCCCTGCAGGACGACTCCGCCCGACGTGAGCGCATCGAGCGCACGCTCGCCACGCTGGAGCAGCGCCTGTACCTGCTCGAGAGCGGCCCGACCGGCCAGGGCCCGGCGTCGGCCGTGATCGCGAACGCGACCGGCTGCAGCAGCGTCTACGCCTCGACGTTCCCGTTCAATCCCTACAACGATCCGTGGGTCAACAGCCTGTTCCAGGACACGCCCGCGGTCGCCAAGGGCCTGTTCGAGGGCCTCGCGGCGAACGCACTCGAGCATGTCAAGGCACTGCGCATCGCGCGGCTCGAGCTAGCGGATGCCTACGAGCCGACGATTCACGATCGCCAGCTCCGGACCCTCGGCTGGAGCGACTTCACGCCAGAGGAACTGTCGCTGCTGCCGACCGCGTTCAGCATCGGCGGCGATGGCGCGACCTACGACATCGGCTTCGGCGCCCTGTCGCGCCTGCTCACGACCAGCACGCCGATCAAGGTCCTGGTGCTCAACACGGGCGTCTACTCGAACACCGGCGGCCAGGCCTCGACGGCGAGCCTGACGGGCCAGGACTCCGACCTCACCCGCTTCGGCGCCGCGCACTCGGGCAAGCAGGAGGACCGCAAGGAGCTCGGCCTGATCGCCGCGTTCCACCCGAACGTGTTCGTGGTGCAGACCTCGACCGCGCTGCAAGGTCACTTCCTCGGCAACGTCATGGAGTACCTCAACTACACGGCGTCCCCGGCGGTGCTCGATGTCTACACGCCCTGCCAGGCCGAGCACGGGATCGCCGACGCCGCCGCGAGTCGCCGCGCGCGACTCGCGGTCGACAGCCGCATGAACCCGGTCTTCGTGCACGACCCGCGCCGCGGCGCGACGCTGCACGACCGGTTTTCGCTCGACGGCAACCCGGCGCTCGACCGCGACTGGGCCACGACCACGCTCGCCTCCGTCGAGGATGGGCAGACCAGGCTGCTCGAAGTGCCGATCACGCCGGCCGACTTTGCGCGCGAAGAGACCCGCTTCAAGAAGCAGTTCCGCCAGCTCACGGCGGCGGCCGAACCGCAGGCGGTGCCGATCCACGAGTACGTCGAGCTGCCGGTTGCAGCACGCGCGGGGAAGGTGCCGTTCGTCTGGTCGATCGACCCGCTGCAGCGACTCGAGAAGCTCGAAGTCTCGCACCCGATCGTGCGCCTCGTGGAAGAGCGCCGTCGTTACTGGCGCACGCTGCAACACCTGGCCGGTCGCCACGTCGAAAAACTCGATGCCGACCACCGTACCGAGCTCGCCACGCTCGAGGCGCGCTACGAGGGTGCCGTGGCCGAGCGCGAGGCTTCGCTCGACTCGATCGCGCGTGCGATGAGTGAAATCGCGGCCGCGTCCAAGGCCCCGCCCGCGGCGCTGTCGGCCGCACTTGCGCCGTTCGGCGGCGGCGGTGCGGCGACCACGGAGCGACCGGGCAACGGCGCTGCGGCGACGGTCGCGACCGCCAACGGCGATGCGGCGATCGCGCTCAAGACGATTCGCGAAGAAGACGTCGCACGGTGCGTCAACTGCAAGACGTGCTACCAGCAGGTGCCGGAGCTGTTCGAAAAGACCACGATCGTGATCGACGGCGTAGCGACCGAGGTCGGTCACATGGTCCCGGGCGCGCTCGAACGCATCGCGGTGACACCGGAGCTGGTCGCCCGCGTCGATCGCGTGGCCGCGAACTGCGATTCGGAGATCCTGCGGTGAGTAACACCCAGGAGCTGCGGTCCGCCGCGGGTGGCATCGCCGAGCACGCGCTCGACGGGCTCGCCGGTCCCGGCACCGACGACGGTGCGGTGTTCGAAAAACAGCTCGCGCTGCTGCGTCGCCACCTGCTGAGCGATCCGCGCTCGCTGCGCAGCGTGTTCGTGGCCGCCGGCGTGCAGGCGATCGCCTGGGAATTCCAGCAGCAGGAACTCGCCGCGGCGTTCACGCAGACGCTCTGGAAGCTGCTGTTGCGCGACGATGCGATGAGCACGGTGCTGTTGCGCTTCCTCTGGTTCGTGCCGCTCAAGTACAAGCGCCGGTTCATCGCCGCGCTCGACGCGCACCTCGCCGAGCGCTATCCGATGTTCCGCGGCCTCTCGCAAGGCTGGCCCGGCGAGACCTGCATCCCGCCGTACGTCCGGCCACCGGAGCAGCGCTCGCACGACTTCGAGCTGGTCAACCAGGGGTACCTGGGCTACATGACCCTCGGCTACACGGCACGCGAGGTCGAGCTTTTCGTCTGGCTCGAGGTGCTGCGCGACAAGCAGTGCCAGGACCGCCCCTGCGAGATCGGCGTGCTGTTCCAGAATCGCAAGGAGCCGAAGGGCGGCTGCCCGGTCAAGATCCACATCCCGGAAATGCTCGACCTGCTGGGCCAGGGCAGGTTCCGCCAGGCGCTCGAACTGATCGAGAGCTGCAACCCGCTGCCGAACGTCACCGGACGCGTCTGCCCGCAGGAGCTGCAGTGCCAGGGCGTCTGCACCCACACGCGGCGGCCGATCGAGATCGGCCAGCTGGAGTGGTTCCTGCCGCAGCACGAGAAGCTCGTGAACCCGGACGTCGCGGGACGCTTCGCCCGCGTCGCGAGCCCCTGGGCGAAAGCCGACAAGCCGCCAGTCGCGGTGGTGGGCTCGGGCCCTTCGGGACTGATCAATGCGTACCTGCTGGCGGCCGAGGGCTTCCCGGTGACCGTGTTCGAGGCGTTCCACGAGCTCGGTGGCGTGCTGCGCTACGGCATCCCCGAGTTCCGCCTGCCGAACGAGCTGATCGACGACGTCGTGCAGAAGATCGCGCTGCTCGGCGGGCGCTTCGTGCGCAACTTCGTCGTCGGCAAGACCGCGACGCTCGACGACCTCAAGGCGGCGGGGTTCTGGAAGATCTTCGTCGGCACCGGTGCCGGCCTGCCCACGTTCATGAATGTCCCGGGCGAGCACCTGCTCGGCGTGATGTCGGCGAACGAGTTCCTGACGCGCGTCAACCTGATGCGGGCGATCGATGCGCAGTACGAAACGCCATTGCCCGACACGCGCGGCAAGCGGGTCTTCATCATCGGCGGCGGCAACACCGCAATGGACGCGGCGCGCACGGCGCGTCGGCTCGGTGCGGACGTGACGATCGTCTACCGCCGCACGCTGCGGGAGATGCCCGCGCGCGTGGAGGAGCTGCACCACGCGCTGGAGGAGGGCATCACCGTGCGCGAACTGCGGGCACCAAGCGAGTTCCTCGGCGACGGCAAGACGAACTGGATCACGCACGCGGTGCTCGACGTCAACGAACTCGGCCCACCCGACGCGTCCGGCCGGCGCAGCCCGGTCAAGAAGGGTCAGGTCGAACGCGTCCCGGTCGACCTCGTGATCATGGCGCTCGGCAACACGGCCAACCCGATCATGGCCGAGGCCGAGCCCGGGCTGAGGACGACGAAGTGGGGCACGATCTCGCTCGACGAGCAGGGCTCCCAGAAAACCTCGATTCCCGACGTCTATTCGGGCGGTGACGCCTCGCGCGGCGGCTCGACGGCGATCCGCGCCGCGGGCGACGGCCAGGCTGCGGCACGTGAAATCGTCGGGGACATTCCCTTCACGGCCGACCAGGTTCGCGAGCGTGTCGAGAAGGCCGCGCGCTACACGGAGCTCGGTCAGGCGAGCCCGACCATCGTCGACAAGACCGAGCTGGCGGGCGGCATCGTCGAATTCCGGATCCGTGCGCCGCTCGT
>JAJTCR010000094.1 GCA_021325695.1 Steroidobacteraceae bacterium
ATCGTCTGGCTCGGCAAGGGCGTACACATGGACGAAACCGACGGGCACGTCGACAACCTGTGCGCGTTCGTCCGGCCGGGTGAGGTCGTGCTGAGCTGGACACGCGACCGCGACGACCCACAGTACGAGATTTCGCGCGACGCCTGGGAGCGCCTCGTGGATGCGCGCGACGCCAGAGGCCGCCGCTTCAAGGTGCACAAGCTCGAGCAACCACGACCGCTGCACATGACGGCCGAGGAGTCCGCGGGCATCGACGCGGCCGGAAGCAGCAAGGCGCGCGAAGCAGGCGGTCGCCTGGCGGCGTCCTACGTCAATTTCTACATCGGCACGCGTCGCGTCGTGGTGCCGCTGCTCGACGCGAAACGGGACGGCAAGGCGCTCCGCAGGCTGCAGGAGCTGTTCCCGAAGCGCGAGGTCGTCGGCGTGCCGGGGCGCGAGATCCTGCTGGGCGGTGGGAACGTGCACTGCGTGACGCAGCAGGTCCCGCTCGCGCGCGATCGCGTGCGTCGCTGAGCCATGGCACGGCGTCGCCTGCATGAGGTGCTGAGCGGCCGCCGGCTCACGAGGCTCGAGTACGAGCACGCACTGCCGGTCCTGCAGGGCCAGATGCTCGACGCGCAGTTCGAGCTGCGCCAGGAGGCAGCCCGCGCAGTCCTGCTGATCGTCTCGGGAATTCCCGCCGCCGGTCGCAGCGAAGTCGTCAACGAGGTGCTCGGCTGGCTCGATCCGAAGTTCGTCACGGTCCAAGGTTTCAAAACCTGCAGCGATGCCGAGCGCGAGCGTCCGCCCATGTGGCGCTTCTGGCGCGTGCTTCCACCCAGGGGCCGCCTCGCCATCCTGCACGGTGGCTGGTACCAGGACCTGCTGCAGCAGGCGCTCGAACACGAGGGGTCGGCAAAGCAGCTCGGGGCACGGTTGCAGCGGCCGGTCGAGCGAATCGTGCAACTGGAACGGATGCTGGCGCAGGACGGCTTCACCGTCGCGAAGGTCCACCTGCACGTCTCGCCCGAGACGCAACGGAAGCGACTCGAGAAGCTTCGAGCCGAGAAGACGACCCGGTGGCGCGTTACCGCGGAGGATCGCCGGATGTGCCGGCGTTATCGAGAAGTCGAGCGCGCACTGGAGCACTGCCTCGATGCAACGGATCATCCGTCGGCGCCGTGGTTGCTGGTCGATGGAACGGACGCGCAACATCGCGCGCTCGAGGTCGGCCGTCGGCTGCTCCAGGCATTACAGGCGGCCACGCCGGTGGCGGCGGTTGCACGCACCGCAGGCGCGCGTCCGGGCCGCCGACCCTCCTTGGTGAGGAAGTCCGCAAGCCAGGCCGCGCCTGCAGCGACCGCGAGCGAGCAACAATACGACCGCGAGCTCGAGCGTCTGCAGGGCCGGCTCGCACTGTTGTCGCGCCGCAAGCGCTTTGCGCAGCACGCCGTCGTCGCGGTGTTCGAGGGCATGGATGCTGCCGGCAAGGGCGGCGCCATCCGGCGGATCACCGCCGCACTCGACGCGCGCCAGTTTCACGTGGTGCCGATTTCCGCTCCGTCGCCCGAGGAACTCGCGCGCCCGTATCTCGGGCGATTCTGGTCGCAGCTGCCGCCGCGCGGCAATTACACGATCTTCGACCGCAGCTGGTACGGCCGCGTGCTGGTCGAACGCGTGCGCCGGCTCACGCCCACGCGGGACTGGCGCCGCGCCTACGACGAAATCGTCGAATTCGAGCGGCAGCTCGACGAGCACGGCGTCGTCGTCGTCAAGTTCTGGCTGGCCGTGAGCCGGGAGGAACAGCTCGAGCGTTTCAACGAACGCGACCGCAATCCGCTCAAGCGTTTCAAGGTCGACCCCGAGGACTGGGCGAACCGCAAGCATTGGGATGCCTATCGACGCGCGGCACAGGACATGATCGCCCGCACCGACACACGACACGCGCGGTGGACCGTCGTGCCGGCCGACGACAAGCGCCAGGCTCGGTTGCAGGTCCTGCGGACGCTCGGCGACCGGATCGAAGCCGCGCTCGACTGACGCCGCTCGACACGCCACACGGGGAACCGACTTGCCGCACATCGCCCTGGTGAGCGCACGCGCCGCGCTGCCGCTCGACGAAGACATGCCGCCGCTCGTGGACGCGTTGCAGCGCCTGGGTGCGAAGGTTTCGACGCCCACGTGGGACGCGACGGACGTCGACTGGTCCCGCTTCGACCTAGCCTTGTTGCGCTCGACCTGGGATTACGTCGAGCGCATCGACGAGTTCCTCGAGTGGGCTCGTGCCTGCGCCCGACAGACGTACCTGTGCAACGGCTCCGACGTCGTGGCCTGGAACACCGACAAGCACTACCTCGGCGACTTGCACGCGGCCGGCGTGGCGGTGGTCCCCACTAGGTTCGTCGACCCGGGCGACGACGCGGCCACGGCGCTCGCGACATTCCTGCTCGGCGGCGCCGGGTCACTGAGCGCCGGCGCCCCGCTCGACTTCGGGCAGTTCGTCGTCAAGCCGTCGATCGGCGCCGGCTCGCGCGACGCGGCGCGCTATCGCCGCGGCGAGCATGAGCGGGCGCTCGCCCACCTTCGACGCCTGGTCGAGACCGAGGGACGCAGCGCGATGCTGCAGCCGTACCTTTCGACAGTCGACACGGCCGGCGAAACGGCGCTGATCTACCTCGGCGGTGAGCCGAGTCACGCGGTCCGCAAGGGCCCCTTGCTGCGCCTCGACGAAGCCTTGGTGGCGGGACTCTTCGCGCCGGAGGAAATCCGGCCGCGGGAGCCGGAGCCGGACGAGCGCCGGCTCGCGGCGGCCGCATGCGCGGCGATCCCGTTCGAGCGGCTGCTCTATGCGCGCGTCGACATGGTCCGCGACGAGCTGGGCGCACCGGTCGTGCTCGAACTCGAGCTCACCGAGCCGTCGCTGTTTTTCGCGCACGCGCCGGGCAGCGCGGATCGCCTGGCGCAGTCCGCGCTGTCACGCATCAAATGATATGAGTGGACGGCCACGGCGTCGTGACGCACCTGCGCGAATCGTGCGCGCACGCAATGCCTGACGACAAAACTGTGACGCAACTTACCATCCGTGACATTTCCGGTCCGGATGTGACATCGGCTGACCGTCCACACCCGCAGAGTGCGAATTACGTCAACACACCGACCGTGACGTGTCCTGAATAGTTCGCCGGCGATTCAGTCAAGGGCAAAGCCATCGAAAGGTGGCGACGCAAAGTCTCCGGTCTAACGGGCTCTGGCCTTATGACAGCGGGACCGCCGGATCCAGTCCAGTACGGACCTGCTCGGCTAGCCATGCCCGCTCGATCGCAGTGAGCGACACGAGGTGTGACATGGGCGGACGCGAACGGATTTCCCTCAACTCCCTCGTCGAGCAGGGTGCGGCTCCGGGTCGATCCCAGGGCGGCCGGGACGCACGGCTCGACGCACAGACGCGACGGCACATGTCCGTTCGCGCGGTCGTGCTCGGCCTGATGCTGCTGCTCGCGTTGCTGTTCCTGCTGGGGAACACGCCGAGCCGCGCCGAGGGCACCGATCGGCAGCAGATGAAGGGCCTCGCCGAACAGGTCCAGGAGATCAAGTCCGACGTCCTCGAGATCGCTGCCGAACTCGGCCGGCTCGAGGAAAAACTGCTGTACCCGTCCAACACGCAGGTGGCCGTGTTCGTCGCGCTCGCGCCGCAGGATCCGTCGCGCGTCGACGCGGTCCGGGTGCAGATCGACGGCCAGCTCGTGGCGCACTACATCTATAGCTTCAAGGAACTCGACGCCTTGCGCAGGGGCGGCGTGCAGCGACTCTACGTCGGCAACCTGCCGACCGGCGAGCACAAGATCGACGTGCAGGTCGACGGCAAGGCACACGGTGGCGCGGACTTCAGCCACACCGGGCAGTTCACCTTCAGCAAGGGCGTGGAACCGAAGCTCGTCGGCCTGACCCTCGCGGGCCCGGATTCGGGACGCGCGCCCGTCGAACTCGGAAACTGGTGACGCGGATGGTACGAGCGCCCTATCGGCTGCTCGGGACCGTCGTCGCGACCGCGCTGGCGACCACTCCCGTCGTGGCCGACGACCTGCGGGACCTGCACTTTGGCGAGGCGCTGTACCACGCCTATCAGGGCCAGTTCTTCGACGCGCTCGAGCGGCTCGACACCGAGCTCGGGCAATACTACGGGCTGGACGAGCCCGGTCTCGACTCGCTGCATCACCACATCCGCACGGCCGAGTTCGACGTCGGCGACTTCGAGCTCAATTACCGGATGCATCACCGCGCCGGACGCGCGATCAAGGCGGTCCTGGAAGCGAACGTCGCCGAGGACGTCCGCAACGAGGCTGCATACCGGCTGGCGCGAATCCATTTCCAGAAAGACCAGCTCGACGACGCCACCCACGCCCTGGGGCGGATCGAGGGCACGGTCCCCGAGCCGATCCGGGACGACGTGGAATTCCTGCGGGCCAACATCCTGCTGGCCACGGGCCACCC
Organism: Steroidobacteraceae bacterium; assembly: GCA_021325695.1. Classification (GTDB taxonomy): domain Bacteria; phylum Pseudomonadota; class Gammaproteobacteria; order Steroidobacterales; family Steroidobacteraceae; genus RPQJ01. Next base: position 4,471 of record JAJTCR010000094.1, read on the forward strand.
GCGCGAGGCCGCGGAGGTGCTCGAGCCGCTGCAGGACTCCGCGACGCTCGCGGGTTTCAGTGCGTACAACCTCGGCATCGCGTTGCTGCAGCAGGGCGACCAGCCGGGTGCGGTCACCCAGCTCGACCGGGCGGGGCAGCTCAAGGCGGCCGACGATCCCGCCGCGCGGGCCATCCGCGACAAGTCGAACTTCGTGCTCGGCACGCTGCAATTCGAATCCGGCGACTACGTCCACGCGGCGCAATCGCTGGACCGGATCCGACTCGAGGGCCCCTTCTCGAACCAGGCGCTGCTGCGGGCCGGCTGGGCCGAGTCCTCGGCCGAACGCTTCGACCGCGCCCTGGTGCCCTGGAACATCCTCGTCGAACGCGAGCCGACCGACGCCGCAGTGCAGGAGGCGATGCTCGCAGTGCCGCACGCGTACGCCAAACTGGACGTGCATGGTCGCGCGGCCGTGCTGTACGGTCGTGCACTCGAGACGTACAGCGGGCAGATCGAGCGCGTCGACGCGTCGATCGAGAGTGTCCGCGACGGCAAGTTCCTGCAGGCGCTCGTGCGGGAAGAGATCAACCAGGACAAGACCTGGGTGGTCCGCCTGCGCTCGCTGCCGGACGCGCCGGAAACCTACTACCTGACCGAGCTGCTGGCGTCGCACGACTTCCAGACGGCGTTGCAGAACTACCTCGACCTGCAGGACCTGCGTTCCAGGCTGAAGGCGTGGCAGACGAGCTTCGACGCGTTCGACGACATGACGGGGTTGCGCGGGCGCTACTACGAGCCGCTGCTGCCCGAGGTCGATGCGCAGTTCCGTGACGTCGACGCGCAGATGCGACTGCGACTCGAGCAGCGCGAGCACGTCGCGGACCGACTGCAGGCGATGCTCACGGCGCCGCGGCCCGAATACCTCGCGACCACCGACGAGCGCGTCGACGGCGACCGGCTGGCCGCGTTGCGCCGGCAACTGCAGGGCGACGACCGGCCCGAGGCGCAGGCGCTGCTTTCGCGCATCGAACGGCTGCAGGGTGCGCTCACCTGGCGCCTGCGCACCGAGTACCACGATCGTCTGACGCAGGCCTTCGAACACCTGCACGAGCTGAACGCGCACGTCGACGCGATGAACGCGCGGCACCAGGCGTTCGTCCGCGCGCGCCAGGCAGCGACGCACAGCTACGTCGGGTACGACGCGCCGGTCGGGCGGCTGCGCACACGCGTCGCCGACGCGCTGCAGCGCGTGGACATCCTGATGGCCCGCCAGGGCCACCTGATCGAGACGGCCGCGATCGGCCAGCTCCAGGCGCGGCGCGGCCGCCTCGTGGATCTGCAGACCCAGGCTCGCTATGCGGTGGCGGACAGCTATGACCGCGCGGCACGCCTGCAGCCCGTGGAGGGCCAGCCGTGACCCGGCGCATCTCTCTCGCGCTGATGCTCGGCCCGGTGCTCGTCGCCGGCTGCGCGGACCGGCCCGCGAAGCACACGCTGGCGGAACTTCGCCACGTGCAGCCCGACGTGCAGGAAGTGCAGGTCGAGGAAGGATGGGACACGGCCATGGCCGGGTATCGGCGTTTCCTCGAGGAAACGCCCGAAACCGCGATG
>JAJTCR010000490.1 GCA_021325695.1 Steroidobacteraceae bacterium
ACGATTCGAACGGCGGCTTGGCTACAATGCAATACTTGCGGCCCTCGTGCGTGCGCGCCCGAGGCGTAGTCATCGCGGCGCTCCGCCTCCCCTATCCCCTATCCCCTATCCCTATCCCCTGATATCCCCTTGTCCTCCACCCCTCCCCGCATCGGCTTCGTCTCGCTCGGCTGCCCAAAAGCACTGGTCGATTCCGAACGCATCCTCACGCGCCTGCGCGCCGAGGGCTACGACGTCGTCGGCACGTACGAGGACGCCAACCTCGTCGTCGTCAACACCTGCGGGTTCATCGACGACGCGATCCATGAGTCGCTGGAGGCGATCGGCGAAGCGGTCGCACGCAACGGCAAGGTCATCGTGACCGGCTGCCTCGGCGCACGGCCGGAAACGATCACCGACCGTCACCCGAGTGTCCTCAAGGTGACGGGCGCGCACGCGTACGAAGAAGTCGTCGCGGCCGTGCACGAGCAGTTGCCGCCATTGCACGACCCGTTCGTCGACCTCGTGCCGCCGCAGGGGATCCGGCTCACGCCGCGTCACTACGCGTATCTCAAGATCTCGGAAGGCTGCAACCACCGCTGCACGTTCTGCATCATCCCGTCCATGCGCGGCGACCTCGCGAGCCGCCCGATCGGCGAGGTGATGCTCGAGGCCGAGCGTCTCGTGAAGGCCGGCGTGAAGGAACTGCTCGTGATCTCGCAGGACACGAGTGCGTACGGGTCGGACCTCCGGTATGCCACGGGATTCTGGGGTGGCAAGCCGGTCAAGGCGCGCTTCGCGGACCTCGCACGCTCGCTGGGCTCGCTCGGCGCCTGGGTGCGGCTGCACTACGTCTATCCCTATCCGCACGTCGACGAGGTGATCCCGCTGATGGCCGAGGGCAAGGTGCTGCCCTACCTGGACATCCCGTTCCAGCACGGCAGTCCGCGCGTGCTCAAGCTCATGAAACGACCCGCGCACGCCGAGAACACGCTGGAGCGCATCCGTCGCTGGCGCGAGACCTGCCCCGATCTCACGCTCCGCAGCACGTTCATCGTCGGCTTCCCCGGCGAGACCGACGCCGACTTCGACCTGCTGCTCGACTGGCTGCGCGAAGCGCGGCTCGACCGCGTGGGCTGCTTCAAGTACTCGCCGGTCGAGGGGGCCGCGGCCAATGCGCTGCCGGACCCGGTGCCCGAGGCGCTCAAGCAGGAGCGACTCGACCGGTTCATGAGACTCGCGGCCTCGATCAGCGCCGACAAGCTCGCCGCGAAGGTCGGTCGCCGCATGCAGGTGCTCGTCGACCACGTCGACGCCGACGGCGCCGTCGCACGATCGGCGGCCGACGCGCCGGAGATCGACGGGATCGTGCGCATCGCGAAACCCGGTCGAAAGCTGAACGCCGGCGACTGGGCGCACGTGGACATCGTCGGCGCGGACGCGTACGACCTGCAGGCGAGGATGGTGCGGGGCTGAGCGGAAGATGAATCATCGACTCGGAGCCTGGACCGCGGCGGTACTCGCCACCATCGCGCTCGGTGTCGGCGTCGCTGCTCGCGGTTGGGCGCAAGCGTCCGCGACCGCCGTGGCCCCGGTACCCGCCGGCACGTTGCCGTCGGGCGTCGCGGAAGCCATCCGCGAGCGCGTCGACCGTCTTCGGTACGAGCAGCCCGGCGACGTACGGGGCACCCGGGTCGTACTCGTCGACCTCGTCGCCAAGTCGACCCGGCCGACTACCACGTCGAGGCGTTGCGTTCGTATCGGCTCGACCTGCGCATGGGAACGCCGATGACGGCGGTCGATCTCGCCAACCTCGAGCTCGTCGCGACCGATGCTTTCCTGCTCGCGGTGTGGCACCTCTACGTCGGCAAGGTCGACCCGCACGAACTGAGCTCGCAGTGGAACTTCCCGGAACGTCCGGTCGAGGTCGAGCGCGGGCTTGCGCGCCTCTCGGAGCGGCTCGCGACGGGACAGGTCCGCGAGACGTTCGAGGCGGCTCGTCCAAAGCACGCCTGGTACCAGCGCGGCCGCGACCGCCTGCGGGACTATCGCGCGATCGCGGCCACGGGCGGTTGGCCGGAGGTCGCGACGGGCGCGACGCTGCATCCCGGCATGACGGACCCGCGCGTTGCGACGCTGCGTCGGCGCCTGCTCGTAACGCAGGACCTTGCTCCGCAGAAGGCCATTGCGGCGGACCCGAGCGCCTCCGGCCCACCCGCCGACGAGGCCGTGTTCGATCCGGCGCTCGCAGCCAGCGTCCGGTTCTTCCAGGAGCGCCACGGCCTTACGGCCGACGGGGTCGTCGGTCCGGGCACCTTGCGTGCACTGAACGTGCCCGTCGCCGCGCGCATCGACCAGATCCGGGTGAACCTCGAGCGCGCGCGCTGGACGCTGCACGAGATCAAGGGCGACTTCGTGCTGGTCGACGTCGCCGGCTTCTACGTGTCGTACTTCCGCGACGACGTGCCGGTCTGGACGTCGCGCGTGGTGGTCGGCCGCGACGAGCGGGAGACGCCGATTTTTCGCTCACAGATCACGTACGTCGTGTTCAACCCGACGTGGACGATTCCGCCAGGCATCCTGGTCAAGGACAAGCTGCCGGAACTCAAGCGCAATGCGGGCGCGCTGCGGCGCATGAACATTCGTGTGTTCGACGCGAGCGGTCGCGAGGTCGACCCGTATTCGATCGACTGGCATCGTTACGGTCCAGGGCGGCTGCCACCGTACCAGTTCCGGCAGGACGCCGGTCCGGACAATGCGCTGGGGCTGGTCAAGATCATGTTCCCGAACCCGTACCTCGTGTACCTGCACGATTCACCGGCGAAATCGCTGTACGAGCAGGACCAGCGCACGTTCAGCTCCGGCTGCATCCGCGTGCAGAAGCCGTTCGAGCTCGCCGAGCTCGTCCTGAACGACGCGCAGTGGACGCAACAATCGATGCAGCAGCTAGTGGACTCGAAGCAGACGCGCACGGTGACACTGGCGAAACCCGTGCCGGTGCTGATCCTGTACTGGACCGCGCAGCCCCGGGCCGATGGTCAGATGGCGTTCCGCAACGACGTCTATGGTCGCGATGCCGTCACGCTCGCGGCGCTCGACAGCGATTTCCGGAAGCCGCCCTCGCTCGTGAGCACCGGGCCCCCACCGAGCTAGACGTTCAGCCCGTCCTGCGGGGCGACGGACAGTTCCGTCGCGTCGACCGGCGCCGTGCCGAGCAGGCTGCGGCACACGGCACAGGCCACCTGCTGGGCCACGTCGTCCTCCAGGACGAAGACGTCGACGGCCGTGCGGTCGACGCGCAGGGACCACAGGTG
>JAJTCR010000095.1 GCA_021325695.1 Steroidobacteraceae bacterium
AACTCGCCGAGCAATCGGTCGAGGCAGCGCTGCTGGCGTGGCGTTCGAACCGCACGATGATCGACGACGTGGTGATGGCACGCCGCGTCGCGACCGAAACCCGCGTGAAGCACCTGCGCCTGGCCGCCGATCGCGCACTGGCGCAGCACGAAATCGACTACCTCGCAGGTGAAGCACGATGAACGTCACTCCGGGCCGGCTCGCCGGCATGCTGCTCCTGTCCGTCGTGCTCGGTGCCTGCTCGCGCGAGCAACCGAGCGAATCCGTGCGCGGCGCCGCCGACGACACGGCGGCGGAGCACGCGCTCAAGCACACCGACCCGAAATACCGCTGTCCGATGCACCCGCAGATCGTGCGCGACGAGCCCGGCAACTGTCCGATCTGCGGCATGGAACTCGTGGAATTCCAGCCGGACCCCGCGGAGGAAGACCCGGCCGCGACGGTCGGGGCCGGCAAGGAAATCCGGATCTCGGCGGCCGTCATCAACAATCTCGGCGTGCGCACTGAGCCCGTCGTGCGTGGCAGCCTCGCGCGGTCCGGCCAGGTGGTCGGCTACGTCGAGTTCGACGAGCGCGGCGTGCGGCAGATCCGCCCGCGCGCCGAGGGCTGGGTCGAGCGCCTGTCGGTGCGCGCGATGGGGGAGACCGTCCAGAAGGGCGAGCTGCTGTTCACGTTGTATTCGCCGATGCTCGAGAGCGCGCAGCAGGAGTACCTCGACGCGCTCGAGATCGGCAACCAGGACCTGATCGACGCCTCGCGCGAGCGCCTGCGTGCGCTCGGGCTCGATCCGGGCACGGCGTCGCGTCTTGCGAAGTCGGGACGTGCCGTCGGCCGCGTGGCGTTCCACGCGCCGATCGCGGGTGTCGTGACCGAACTCGAGGCCCGGGAGGGGTCGATGCTGAGCCCGGACATGATCGCGATGACGATCACCGGCATCGGCAGCCTGTGGGTCGTCGCCGAGGTGCCCGAAGCGCAGGCCGGCTGGCTCGAGCGCGGGACCCACGCGACGGTGCGCTTCCCCTCCCGGCCCGGCGAGACCGTGCACGGCACGGTCGAGTACGTCTACCCCGAACTGAACATGGAGACGCGCACGCTGCGCGCGCGGATCACGCTCGCCGAGCCTCCGGCCGGCGTGAAGCCGAACATGCTGGCCAACGTCGAACTCGTGGGCGCGGACGGCGCGGAGGCGCTCAACATCCCGCGCAGCGCCCTGATCCGCGGCGGCGCCCACGACCGTGTCGTGGTGGCACTCGGCGAGGGCCGCTTCACCTCGCGCAAGGTCGTGCCGGGTCCGGAAAGCGGTGATCGCGTGACCATCCTCGACGGCCTGCGGGAAGGCGAGCGGGTCGTGACCGCGGCACAGTTCCTGCTCGACTCCGAAGCGAACCTCGACGCGGGGCTCGAACGTCTCGAGAGCGGCGAGACGGGGCCCGGCGGGTCAGCGAGCCAGCCGGACCCGCACGCAGGCCATCGAGGCCAGTGACATGATCAATGCGATCATTCGGGGTTCGCTCGCGAACCGTCCGCTGGTCCTGCTGCTCACGATCATGCTCTGCGCGGTCGGCGCCTGGTCGGTGCTGCGAACCCCCGTCGATGCGCTGCCGGACCTCTCCGACGTGCAGGTCATCGTGCGCACGCCTTACCCGGGCCAGGCGCCGAGGCTCGTCGAGGACCAGGTCACGTACCCGCTGACGACGGCGCTGCTGTCGGTGCCCGGCGCCACGACCGTGCGCGGCTATTCGTTCTACGGCGACTCGTTCGTCAACGTGCTGTTCGAGGACGGCACCGACCCGTACTGGGCGCGCTCGCGCGTGCTCGAGTACCTGAGCCAGGCGGCCGCACGACTGCCCGAGGGCGTGCGGCCCGCGCTCGGCCCCGACGCGACCGGGGTCGGCTGGATCTACCAGTACGCGCTCGTGGACCGCACGGGCCGGCACGACCTCGCGCAGCTGCGCTCGCTCCAGGACTGGTTCCTGAAGTTCGAACTGCAGGCGCTCGACGGCGTGGCCGAGGTCGCCACGATCGGTGGCATGGTCAAGCAGTACCAGGTCGTGGTCGATCCGCTGCGGCTGCGGGGTTACGGCATCCCGCTGATGATGGTCGAGGAGGCCATCCGCAACGGCAACCAGGAAGTCGGCGGCTCGGTCATCGAGATGGCCGAGGCCGAGTACATGGTGCGCGCAACCGGGTACGTGAAGAGCATCGGCGACCTCGAGCGGATCCCCGTGATGACCACCGAAGCCGGCACACCGGTGCTCGTGCGCGACCTCGCGGAAGTGCGCCTCGGCCCCGAAATGCGCCGGGGAATCGGCGAGCTCGACGGCGAGGGTGAGGCCGTCGGCGGCGTCATCGTGATGCGCAACGGCGACAATGCGCGCGACACGATCGTGCGGGTCAAGCAGAAGCTCGACGAACTGCGGGCGGGCCTGCCGCAGGGCGTCGAGATCGTCGAGACCTATGACCGCGCCGCGCTGATCAAGCGCGCGGTCGACAACCTGAAGCGGAAGCTGCTCGACGAGTTCGTCGTCGTGGCGCTGGTCTGTTTCGTGTTCCTGTTCCACCTGCGTTCGGGCCTGATCGTCGTGATCGTCACCCCGATCGCGGTCGCCTCGGCGTTCATCGTCATGAACGCACAGGGCATCAACGCCAACGTCATGTCGCTCGGCGGCATCGCCATCGCGATCGGCACGCTCGTCGACGCGGCGATCGTGATGATCGAAAACGTGCACAAGAAACTGGAGCACGAGCCGGACGAGTCGCGGCGCATGCAAGCCATCTACGACGGCTGCCGCGAGGTCGGGCCGTCGCTGTTCTTCTCGCTGATGATCGTCGCGCTCTCGTTCCTGCCGGTGTTCACGCTCGAGGCGCAGGAGGGCCGGATGTTTGCGCCGCTCGCGTACACGAAGACGTACGCGATGGTCGCGGCGTCACTGCTGTCGATCACGCTGGTGCCGGTGCTGATCTGGTACCTCGTGCGCGGGCGGATCCGTCCCGAACAGGCCAATCCCGTCAACCGCGCCGCGGCGGCGGCATACCGGCCGGCCCTGATGCTGGCGCTTGCTCGGCCGTGGCTGGTGGTCGCGCTCACCACGCTCCTGATGTTCGCGACGCTCTGGCCCGCCTCGCAACTCGGCACGGAGTTCATGCCCGAGCTCGACGAAGGCGACCTGCTGTACATGCCCACCACACTTCCGGGGCTTTCGACGGACGCGGCCCGTGCGCTGCTGCAGCAGACCGACCGCCTGATCAAGACCGTGCCCGAGGTCGAGCGCGTCTTCGGCAAGGCAGGGCGCGCGGAGAGCGCCACCGACCCGGCACCGATCGAGATGTTCGAGACCACGATCAAGCTGAAGCCGCGCGACCAGTGGCGACCCGGCATGACCCCCGAGAAGCTCAAAGCGGAACTCGACGCGCTCGTGAAGTTCCCGGGCATGTCGAACGCGTGGGCCTACCCGATCAAGACCCGCATCGACATGCTCGCCACCGGCATCCGCACGCCGGTCGGCATCAAGATCATGGGGCCCGACCTGCAGACCATCCAGGACCTCGGCCAGAAGATCGAGGCGATCGTGCGACAGGTGCCCGGCACGACCTCGGTGTACGCCGAACGCACGGCCACCGGCCGCTACGTCGACATCGACATCGACCGCGTCGCCGCTGCGCGCTACGGGCTCAACATCAAGGACGTCCAGGACATCGTCGGCAGCGCCGTGGGCGGGATGACGGTGAGCTACACCGTGGAAGGCCTCGAGCGGTACCCGATCAACCTGCGGTACCCGCAGGATTTTCGCGACTCGCTCGAAAAATTGCGGCAGCTGCCGATCGTCGCGCCGACCGGTGCCAACGTGACGTTGCAGGACGTGGCCAGGGTCGACATCGCCGACGGGCCGGGCATGATCCGCAGCGAGAATGCGCGGCCGTCGGGCTGGGTGTTCGTCGACCTGCAGGGGCGCGACCTCGGCGGATTCGTTGCGGAGGCGAAGTCGCGGATCGCCGCGCAACTGGAACTGCCGGCGGCCTACAGCCTGAACTGGTCCGGCCAGTACGAGTACCTCGAGCGCGCACTCGAGCGGCTCAAGATCGTCGTGCCCGCGACGCTCGCGATCATCGTCCTGTTGCTGTACCTCAATTTTCGCAACGGCCGCGACGTCGCGCTGATCCTGTTCGCGCTGCCCTTCGCGCTGGTGGGCGGCATCTGGCTGCTCTACGTGCTCGATTACGATCTCTCGATCGCCGCGGCCGTGGGCTTCATCGCGCTCGCCGGCGTCGCGGCGGAGACCGGCGTGGTGATGGTCATGTACCTCGAGCACGCCTGGGCCGAGCGGCGCGCGCACGCCGCGGCCGAATCGCGCCTGCCGACGCGGCAGGAATTGCGCGAGGCGATCATCGAGGGTGCGCTGCTGCGGCTGCGCCCGAAGCTCATGACCGTGATCACGATCATCGTCGGACTGCTGCCGATCATGTGGGGTGAGGGCACGGGCTCCGGCGTGATGCGGCGCATCGCGGCACCAATGGTCGGCGGCATGGTGTCGGCAACGATCCTGACGCTCGTGATCATCCCGTCCCTGTACCTGATCATGAACGGCTGGAGATTGCGTGGCCGGGAGGGAGCCTGATCCAACGAAGCACTCAGGTTCTTTCAGATCATTTCATGACTTTGGAACCTGGTCGGCGCAAATTACCGTCCAGGCGGGCCCAGACCCGCGTCGAACAACGTCGCCTGCGCAGGGAGCACGGTCATGACAGACATGGTTACGGGGGTGAAGCCACCCTTGGTGCGATTGGTGGGACTCGCACCGCGAAACCCGGTCAACGAAGGGTGCGCGATCGAGGGGTGGCCGCGCAGCAGTGTGTTGGCGGCCTCGGTTGCGGCGATCGCAGCCGCTGGACTCGCCGGGGATGAAGCGCGCGGAGCGGCCGGGGACCTCGACCCCACGTTCGGCGACGTCGGCCGACTGTCGGGTCTCGGCGCATACACGCTTTGGTCGGCGGAGGTCGGCGATGACGACTCCGTCCTGTTTGGCGGCGGTGACTATTACTGCGGCTACTACGTCTGCGACTTCTTCGACACCGTCGGTCGGCTGGAGCCCGACGGGACGCCCGATGCCTCGTTCCTGGACCCGGTGCTCGGCAGCACGATGTTCTACGACACGGCCCGACAGTCGGACGGCAAGATCGTGGCCGTCGGACGTTCCAGGCTCGAAGGCAGCCAGCGATTCACGGTCGTCCGGTTGCTGCCGAACGGGTCGCTCGACCCGAGCTTCGCGACCGGCGGCCAGTTCACCTTTCCGGGCAGCTCAGCGGCGAGTGAGTCGGGTACATCGATCCTGGTGGAGCCCGACGACCGCATCGTGGTGGCCGGACGCCGCGGCATGGGTATCGTGGTCGCGCGCCTGGAGCCGGATGGTGCGCTCGATGACTCCTTCGGCACCGGCGGGGTCTTCTTGCAGGGTCTCGGTGCACCTTCGCATCCCAGCATCGAACGCACCGCGACCGGCGCCTATCGCGTCATGGCCAACGCGTCCCCGACGCTCGAAGCCGGACCGCGGCCAACCTGCACCATGCTGGGCCTGACCGAGTCAGGGCTGACCGATAGTGCATTCGGCGGCGACGGCATCGAATTCGTCTTCGGTACCGCCTCGGCGACCTGCGACGCGCTCGCGTTGCAGGACGACGGCAAGCTGCTCGTCGGCGGCTCGGCCGGTCGTCTCATGCGCTTGTTGCCCGACGGCCTGCCCGACCCGACGTTCCGCACCGACGACGTGGCCGAAGTCCTCGATTCGATCTCCGCGCTGGCGGTCGGCCCGTCCGGCAAGATCTTCGTCGCCGGGCACGACCGTGAAGGTCTGGCCGGGCCGACGATCGTGCGGTTGCTGGCCGATGGCACCCTCGATCCTGCCTTTGGCGCCGACGGGTCCACACGTTTCAATCTCCGCAGTTATCGACCGGTCGACCCGGTGGTCCACGACTTGAGCGTCGGGTCGAACGATGCATTGGTGCTCGCGGGTGGCGTGGGGCCTTACAGCGGCGGCTTTCT
>JAJTCR010000096.1 GCA_021325695.1 Steroidobacteraceae bacterium
CGAACGGCCGTCGGCGTCTCGAACACCGGTGGCTCCTGCGGTGGGGGCGGTGGTTCGGGGCCGCCATCGGAACCGCCGCCGCCGCCTCCACCGCATCCCGCGAGCGCCGCCAGCACCAGGTACGTCGCGAGAACGAAAGCGTGCGGGCTCGGGACGCCGGAGCGGCCGCGTCGTAGTGATCCGTGCATCGTCGCTGCAGTCGACATGCGAGCCCTCCGTGCGCGCGTTCGAACGGTCGCGGCGGTCGGCAGTATAGGCGTACCCCGCGACGGCACGCTCGCCGTGCGTTGCGTCCCGCAGTGTCGTCAACTTGCTTTTGCCGGCCACCGCGGGCATAAGGTCGTCCATGACTTTCGTCGCCGAGAACCCTCATCTGCAGCCGTTGCACCGGCCGGGCGCATGCACGGCCCGGCTCGTGAACGCCCGGCGCCCGATCTGACCCGCACTCCCTGAGCCGGCGTCCGATCGGACGACCGGGCTCGCTCCTTCGTTTATCTCCTGTGCGCCGTGCGCACTCGCCCGCTGTCGCGTGCAGCGACCAGCGTCTGTCTTCCCCGGTTGCCCATGAATGGAGGCCCAACCCATGACCGGACTCGCTCGCGAAATCTGCCTGACCGAACTCGACGTCGTCCGCATCGAGACGCTGCTCGAGGACCTGCGCCGACGGAAATCCCAGGATCGACAGGGCGTCGAGGCGCTCGAGGATCGCGTGGACGCGGCACGCGTCGTGCACGCGACCTGCATCGAGCCGCAGGTGGTCACGATGAACTCGGTCGTCGTCCTGACCGACGCGGCGACGAACGTCGCGACCGAACTTACGCTCGTGTACCCGAAGGACGCCGATGCCGACCGCGGTCGCGTGTCGGTGCTGTCGCCGGTCGGTCGCGCCCTGATCGGTGCGCGGATCGGCGACGTGCTGCGCGTGGTCGTGCAGGCCCAGCGTGACAACGAATTCAAGGTGACGGCGATCCCGTATCAGCCGGAGGCGGACGGGCGGTACGACCTGTGAGGACTACCGGTGCTGGCGCGATCGGCTGTGCTCGTCCGCAGCCGGTCGCGTGACGTGGCCCGATGACCCGATTTCAGGCCGCGGAGCGCTCCCCGAGCAGCGTGTCGATGACGTCGTCTGCCGAGTAGCTGTCGCGGCCTGGGCGCACGAAGCGGTGAACGGTCGTCGCATCGTCACCCGCGGTCACGAGCGCCGGTTCCGGGTCGCCGTGGCGGCGACGCTGCTCGTATCCGACCGCCGACACCAGTCCGTTGCACACGCACTTGCGCCCGTGCGTGTCGGCTTCGGCGCCGCCCTTGCGCAGGAAGTCCTCGAGCGGCTCGCCCGGGCAGCGGTAGCCGATCGTGCCGTCCGGTTCCTTGTAGCAGTGCCGCAGGTACCCCAGGTCGCAGATGCGCTCGCGCGCCGCGAACACTTCCGGCTCCGAGACCGTACTTGCGAGACGCACCACCTTGAATGGAAATCCCGTCGGTGATGCGTAGGGGTCGGTGAGCACACGAACACGTCCCTCACGACTCGCTTGCAGGACCGAGGCCTTGATTTCGGGCATGAGGCCCGACTCTTCGCAGAACGCGAACGCCGTGCCGACCTGGATACCATGCGCACCGACGGCCGCGGCCTGATCGAGTCCACGCGCATCGCCGAACCCGCCGCCCAGCCAGAACGGCAAACCCAGCTCGCGGACCTGTTCGAGGTTGGCGGCGTCCCGCTCGCCGTAGACCGGTTCACCGTTGGCATCGAGCGTCATCGGGCCGCGCGGCGGGGCGTTGTGTCCGCCGGCCGTCCGTCCTTCGACGATGAATCCGTCCACCTTCCCTGCGCTCTTGCGCGCGAGCGTCATCGCCAGCGTGGCCGACGATACGATGGCCAGGAACTTCGGACGCATGAGGCGCGTGAGCCCGTCGCGGAGATAGCGCTGGGGCTCGAAGCGCGCGAAATACTCTTCGCCCTTGTCGGCGCCGGCCACGTCGATCCGGAGTTCCGCGGGTTCACCCGCGGCAAACCGGTCGAGCACCGCCGGGATCGAGCGCGGGATGCCCGCACCCATCAGCACGAAATCGACCCTCGCGAGCATGGCGCCGAACAGCGACGCGAGGTTCGGCAGCTGGACTTTCTCGAGCAGGTTGATGCCCACCTGGCCCGTGTGCTTCGCCTTGGCCAGGAAGACCTCGGCGAAATTGCTGATCACGATCAGGTCCAGCAGCGCCGACGACATCCTGAGCGTGGGAACCGGTTTCGACCTGAAAGGTGCGCTCGCGGGCTTGCCTCCCGGAACGAAATAACGATCCCAGACGCGTTGCGCGACGTCGCGCAACGGGAACGCATCGAAGGCGGCGCGCAGGTGGCCGCCCGGATCGCCGAGCTGCAGGCGCCGGGTGACGATCGTATCGATGCCGGTGCCCGACACGACACCGAGCTGGCCACGCAACGCCACGCTGCGGGCCAGCGGCCAGGACGAGACCGCGACGCCCATGCCACCTTGGATGATGCGGGGAAGCTCGACGTGCATGTCATGGACTCCGACGGTGCATGGACGTGGGTGACGGCGGTGCGATCGGTCGTCGATCGCTGCGGCACCTGGCCGCGCAGGCGAAGCCGGTCCAGCTTGCCTCGGCTCGACCGACGATTCCTCGAAAGGCCCTGCATTTACGGTGCAACGGTCGCCGGGCGAATCGGTATTTTCCGCACCGGGCAAGCCAGGCGAGGCATAATGCGTACCGGACGACGTTCGCCAGCTCTCCCTGACCCAAGAGGCCGCCACATCATGGCGAAAAAGAAAAAGCGGGCGACGACGAAAACCGCGAGCCGCCGGGTTCACTCCGCGAACGCGCTGGTCCAGGTGTTCGGCCTGAGCAAGGCCGGCACGTCGATCCAGCTGAACATCTACGCCGAGCAGGAAAAAATCGGCACCCTCGTGATCGGGCGCGGATCGCTCACGTGGTCAGGGAAGCAGTGGAAGCACGGTCGCCGCTTTTCATGGTCGCAGTTTGCGGCGCTGATGGAGCGCGACGGCTGACCTCGACCGTGCCTGTGGCCTCAGCGCATCAGCACCGCCGCGATCAGCAGCACGATCGTGAGCGCCTGCAGGCCCACGCGTGCCCACATCAGCGGCTCGGCGAACTTCTCGTCGGTCGCCTCGCCGCCGCTCATCGACAGCAGGCCCGTGAACAGCGTCAGGACGGTGGCGGCCAGTGCCAGCACCAGGAGGATCATCATCAGGTCCATGGTTCCCCCGCACGTCGGCTCGGACTTAGTATAGGCCTGGGTGGCTGGACTTGGTCCAGCACCGCCCGCTGCCGCCAAGCCCCGAGGGACCCCGGGCCGGGCCGCATGGGCTTGCCTTCGGCGACCCCCTCTCGCGGGCGCTTGTCCTATAGCCATCGCTCGCGACTTTGGGAGAGCGTCGCGCACATGGATTACGAGGTTACGTGGGAGGGCTCGTTCGGCTTCTACGCCCGGTTCACGGGCTGGGTGACGCCGGAATCCGCAGCGAGCGTCGCCCTCGCCCTGACCTCCGACCCGCGCTACGACGACCTGCGGTACGCGATCATCGACCTGAGCGGGGCGCCGGGACATACCTTCCGGCGGGACGACCAGAACGCGATCGCCAACGCCATGGTCCAGCAGATCGGCGCAGGGATGGCCAACCGCAACATCGTCGAAATCGCCATCGCCACCGAGCCCCGCATGCTCAATTTCCTGCAGACGTACGCCTCGCTGACGACACGGCCTTTTTACGTCTTCGACAACCTGCCCGCGGCACGGCGATGGCTGGCCGAACAAACGGGGACGTTCCGTCGCCTGATGGAGCCGTAGCGCCTGATGACGTCGCTCAAGATCGCCACCTTCAACGTGAACGGCATCCGCGCCCGGCTGCCGCACCTGCTCCGCTGGCTCGAGCGCGAACAGCCCGACATCGCCTGCCTGCAGGAGCTCAAGGCCGTGAGCGAGGGTTTTCCGATCCTCGACATCCGCGCCGCGGGCTACGATGCGATCTGGCACGGGCAGCGCTCCTGGAACGGGGTCGCGATCCTGACGAAGGGCGCCACGCCCGTCGAGATCCGTCGCGCGTTGCCCGGCGACCCGGACGACGATCACAGCCGCTACGTCGAGGCCGAAGTCGGCGACCTGATCGTCGGGTGCCTCTACCTGCCCAACGGCAATCCACAACCCGGACCCAAGTTCGACTACAAACTGCGCTGGTTCGAGCGGTTGATCGCTCACGGGGCCGAGTTGTACGCGAGCGGCCGACCGGTGGTGCTCGCCGGCGATTACAACGTCGTACCGACTGACTTCGACATCTACAACCCGCGCTCGTGGCTCAAGGATGCGCTGCTGCAGCCCGAGAGTCGCGAGTGCTACCGGCGCCTCCTCGCGCAGGGCTGGACCGACGCGTTGCGCAAGCTGTATCCGGAGGAGCGCATCTACACGTTCTGGGATTACTTCCGCCAGAGCTGGCAGCGGAACGCCGGTTTGCGCATCGACCACCTCCTGCTCAACGCGGAGGCGGCCGCGCGGCTGCTCGCTGCGGGCGTCGATCGCTGGGTGCGCGACCAGGAAAAGCCGAGCGACCATGCACCGACGTGGGTCACGCTCGACGCCGAAACGTCGGCGAAAACCGCGCGCAAGCGCGCGGGCACGCAGGCCCGCACGGCGGCGCCCGCGCCGACGTGACTCAGCCGGACGCTCGGGCCCGAGGCGCAGCGCGCACCGCCGACCAGCCGATCCACGCGAACATCAACAGCACCAGGCCCTGCGTCACGGCGAACGGCGCCTCCCGCTGCGTCGGCGCCAGTTGCGCCAGCGACGGCGTCTTGGCGAACAGCTGGACGACCAGCACGAACACGTTGAGGTAGAGCGCGGCCACGGCCGACACCACGTACGTCGCGCGCCATCGACCCACGAGCTGTTTCCAGTACCGCGCGGCGATGCAGATCGCCAGCACCGCGAGCGAAACGACACCGACGACCTGTGCCGGCGAAGTCTCGCCCGTCGTCGGGAATCCAAACCCGGTGGCGCTCGTGAACACCGTGGTGCCCAGGAAGAACGCGGTCCAGGCCTTGAATTCCGACGCGGCCAGGAGCCCGCCCACCACGATGAGCCCGGCGATGATGCCGAACACGCTGATGATCACGTGAAACAAGGTGAAGGTCGGAAGCTCGAATATCGTCATCGTTGGTCC
This sequence comes from Steroidobacteraceae bacterium, assembly GCA_021325695.1. Taxonomy (GTDB): domain Bacteria; phylum Pseudomonadota; class Gammaproteobacteria; order Steroidobacterales; family Steroidobacteraceae; genus RPQJ01. The sequence goes on from JAJTCR010000096.1 coordinate 5,193, forward strand.
TCCCGTGTCGTGTTGGTGTGCGGCGGCCATGCCTTGTTGCGTTTCTCGGCGCACGCACCGGCACAAGGTACACCCAAGCATTCGCTACCGCAGCCGACGCATGACGGTGCACCAACAGTGCGCAGGACCCGTCCACCGAGTGCCGCCTTGCACCGTGTTGCGCCGTGCTGCACGATCGCGGAAGCGCCGGAAAAGGACTCCATGGCAACCGCGGCCCCGTTTGCTCCGACGACCAGATCGACGGCGGAGCGCCTGTTTCCCCGCCTCACGTCCGCGCAGAGTGCGCGCGTCGCGAGGCTTGGCCGCGTGCGGCCGCTGCGTGTCGGCGAGATCCTTTACGACACCGGTGATCCTCACGCGCCGTTCCTGCTGGTCATTGCCGGCCGCGTCCAGGTCGTGCGACGCGGGGCCGATCGCGACGGACTCATCGCCGACCTCGGTCCCGGCCAGTTCACGGGCGAAGCAAACCTCCTGTCCGGGCGTCGCACCCTCGTCCGGGCACTGGCTACCGAATCCGGCGAGGCCGTCGAGCTCGATCGTGAGCGCCTGCTGGGCCTGGTGCAGACCGATGCGGAGATCGGCGAACTGCTGATGCGCGCCTTCATCCTGCGTCGCGTCGAGTTGATCTCGCGCGGCGTCGGCGACGCGATCGTGATCGGCTCGACCCATTGTGCGCGCACGCTCGGCATCAAGGAGTTCCTGACGAGAAACGCCCACCCGTTCACGTACGTGGACCTCGACGTCGAATCGGACGTCCAGGCGCTGCTCGAGCGCTTCGACGTCACGACCGCCGACATCCCAGTCGTCGTCTGTCGTTGCGAATTCGTGCTCCGTCACC
>JAJTCR010000491.1 GCA_021325695.1 Steroidobacteraceae bacterium
ACCGCGAACCGCACCGTGTCGCCCAGGTCGGAGCGGGTCGCCACGTGCGGCGTGAGGATCACGTTCGGCAAGGTCCACAGCGGACTGCCGGGCGGCAGCGGCTCGGGTTCGGTGACGTCGAGGCCCGCGCCGCCGAGCTGGCCATTCTTGAGCGCCTCGATCAGCGCGTCCTGGTCGACGCTCTGCCCGCGGCCGACGTTGAAGAAGTACGCGCCGCGCTTCATGGCCGCGAAGAACCTGCGGTCGAACAGCCCCCGCGTCTCGGGCGTGAGCGGCGTCGTGTTGACGACGAAGTCCGCGCGGCTCGCGAGCCGGAACAGGTCCGCGGGCAACGCCACCTCCCGGACGTACTCCGGGCCGGTGCGGCCGCTCGCACGCACGGCGTCGACCTGCAGGCCGAGCGCGTGTGCGCGCCGCGCGACTTCCTCACCGATGCCGCCGAGACCGACGACGAGCAAGGTCTTGCCGTCCAGCGTGACCATGCGCGCGGATTCCGGCGGCTCCTGCGTCCAGCGTCGCTCGAGGCGCTCGGGGATGTAGAACTCGAGTCCGCGCGCGAAGGCGAGCATCATCGCGAGCACGTGCTCGGCCATGACCGGTCCGGCGACGCGCTGCATGTTGCTGAGCAGGATGTCGCGGTTGCGGATCGCCGGCACCGTGACGCACCGCTCGACGCCCGCGCTGTAGACCTGCACCCAGCGAATCTTCCGGCCGGCCTCGAGAACCTCCGGTGTGCAGAAGCCGAGCACGGCGTCCGCCTGCGGCGCGAGTTCGACGGCTTCGTCGGCGTTCGCGGCGGTGAGCAACCGCACGCCCGGTGCGACAGCCTGCAGCAGGGGCAGCAGTTTCGGGTCGTTGTTCGAGACGAGTACGGTCTTCGGCGGCGCCCAGCCCTTGCGTTGCCGCACCGGCTCGGAGGATTCATCGAGGCCCAGTTTCGCGATGATGGCCTGCGAATCTGCCGTCGACGCGGCGGGCGTTGCATCGGCCCCCGCGGCGCCAGACAGCACCATCAGCGCGATCGAGATGGTGACCGACGGCAATCGCCGCGGTCCGGTCGAGCGTCCTGACGAGTGCGGCATCGCCCTGCTCCTGCTGGTTCTGGCGAGGTCCCGACCGTATACGAATCCCACGTTCTTCACCACAGCGCTGGGCCAGGGGCCAGGCAGGACGAACGACGCGGCGCGCGCGAGTGCTTCAGGACACGAGCCCGAGCACGCGGATGACCCGACCGGCGGCATACAGACCCGCGCCGAACACCGCGTGGGTCACGAGGCTCTGCAGCCGTGCCGCGTTCGGCCGCGGCGTGCGACGCGCCGCGACGCCGGCACCCATGCCCGGCTGCAGGACCAGGAATGGCGCGGCGACGGTCCCGATCCCGACGGCCAGTGCCGGCCCGAGCGTCGGCTGCCAGAGCCAGGCCGGTCCCGCTATCGCGATCAGCAGCGCCGCAAACGCGATGCCGACCAGGTAGTGCACGGTCCACCCGATCGTCGACTCGCCCCGTACGGGCGAGGCGCCCGCGATCGAGTCGTGCCGGAATCGGCCGCGCAGGACGTGCGCGAACCAGCGCCCCACCAGGCCGTAATTGGGCAGCGGCGAGCCCATCAGCCGCCGGCGTGCCATCGACCAGAGGTCCATGCAAGCCGTGGCACCGAGGCCGACCAGCACCGTGCACACGAGTGTTTCCATCGTCCATCCCTCCTTTCGCTTGCGTCGCCGACGCGCGACCGGCAAGGTGCCACTTGAAGTCCACTTGAGGTCAAGGGGTCTTCTACGAGCACAAGGGCCTGGTCACTTCGGTCGGCCGACGCGGCCTGAGGCGGCTGTTCGATCCCCGGGTGCTGGAGCGGCTGGCCCTGATCGCGCTTGGCCGCTCCGCGGGTTTTTCGCTCGACGAGATCGCCCGCATGTTCGCGCCGGACGGGCGTCCCCGCATCGTCCGCTCGATGCTCGCGGCCAAGGCCGAGCAACTCGACGACACGATCCGGAAGCTGAGCGCGATGCGCGACGGCTTGCGACACGCCGCCGTCTGCCCGGCGCCGAGCCACCTGGAGTGCCCGACGTTCCGTCGCTTGCTGTAGATCGCCGCGACTCGTGGCGAAAGGCCCGCCGGGTCGCCACGGAAGCGACGGCGAACGGGCTCGCCGCTCGAACGCAGCCGCGCGGCGCCGCGGCGTGGCGGCCATGCGTGACCTCGACGAATTGTTCACCGCCCTGCAGCAAAACCCGTTCCGCCGCCGACAGACGCTGACCGGGAAGGACCTTGCCTACCTGCAGCGGCGCGGGCTCGAGACCGTGCTGCAACACGCCGCGGATCTGGTCGCGAGGCGCCTCGCGCTCGCGCAACCCGCCAACGACGGCAAGCAGACGCCGTGGCACGGTCATCCCGTGTTCACGGCACAGCATGCGACCGCCACCTGCTGCAGGGGTTGCCTCGCGAAGTGGCATGCGATCGAGCAAGGTCGCGCGCTCACGGACGAAGAGCGCCGCTACGTCGTCGAGGTGATCGGCCGCTGGCTCGGCCCGCGCGTCGCCGGGGACCCGTGACCGCGCGCGTC
>JAJTCR010000097.1 GCA_021325695.1 Steroidobacteraceae bacterium
GCCGAGCTTGGACCAGCGCTGTCTTTACGAGTTTCACGGCTGGAAGGCCTGCTCTCGAGCTGGGAGACGATCGGCGGCTGCGGAGCCGGCAGCTCCACGGGCGCGGGGGGCGGAATCAAGTGGATCGGCCACAGCGTGACCGGGGGGCTATTCGAGCTGCAGACGCTCGGCACGTACACGCATCTGGGCGACGGCTACAACCTCAGCTTGAGCCCTCAAGTCTCGCGCAATTTGAACGAGAAGTGGAATGTGGGGCTCGTGGTTCCGCTGCTCTACAAGTACTACCGCGACTACTACGGCCTGCCCGTGGACGTCTCGAACTCCGGCGTGGGTGACGTCGCGGGGTTCGTCACGCGGCGCTTCGGCGAGATCAACTCCACCAGCCTGACGTTGCAGGTCGGTCTCCCGACCGGCGTGCACGACGCCCAGTACAAGAACGACTATCTCACGCAGGAAAAGCAGCTCGGCCTTGGCAAGGTGAACGGCAGCCTGACGCTCGACCATACGATCGACAAGACGTGGGGGCTGATCGTGCTGGGCGGCTCGTTCGGCTACCGCGGCGGGGAGAACGAGCTGGGCAACTACCGCGCACCGGCGGCCGCGATCTACGGCTACTCGGGCTATTTCTGGGGGCCGCTCGTGCCGTCGCTCGGCCTGTCGCTGTCGCATTTCTTCGGTGCGGATCGTGACCGTGGGCTTGACCAGGAGGTGCAGCTGTGGGCAGTCACCGGCACGCTGGCCGTGGAGTGGTCGAACGCCTGGCTGGCGATCCTGGGGGGCGTGTCGCTGCCGCTCGGCTGGGACAAGCGCGGAGTCGTCGACGGCGCCGAGAGCAGCAGCCCGAGCGTGGGCCTGCAGCCGTGGACGGCAGGCATCGGCTTCACCGTCTCACCGTTCTGAGACGTGGTCATGTTGCCCGCCGCCGCCCTGCTCCGCCATCGCACGCCGCTCGTCGCGGCGTTGCTCGGCCTGGGTGCGGCCTCGACGGGGCTCGCGCCTTCGGCCGACGGTGACATCTGGTGGCACCTCGCGGCAGGCCGCGAGATGGTCGCTCGGCGTGGGCTCCTGTTCACCGATCCCTTCTCGGTCAGCGCGCAAGGGCGTGACTGGGTCGACGTGCACTGGCTTTTTCAGCTCGCGGTGTACGCGGTGCACCAGGCGGTCGGGCTCGTCGGGCTCGTTCTGGTCAAGTGCGCGCTGATCGGCCTGGGCGCGGGCTTCCTCTACTTCGCGCTCGAAGCGCGGCGCGGCTCGTGGGCGAGGGGGCTCCTCGTGACGTCGCTGGTCGCCGGGCTCCTGGCGGCTCGCTCGCTCTTGCTCGTCCGGCCCGTGATAGGCACGCTCGTCCTGCTCGCGTTCTTCTTGTTCGCGCTCGAGCGCTTTCGGCGCGACGGTCGGGTCCGGCACCTGCTGCTATTGCCATTGGCGCAGCTGGTCTGGGCGAATTTCCAGGGCCTCTCGGCGCTTGGCCCCGCGGTGATCGCGGCGTACGCGGTGGCGGCGCTCGGCTGGGCGAGCTTTGGCCAGACGCGTGCGTGGCCGTTTGCGCGCGAGCACGCTGGTGCGCTGGCACCGTGGGCGCGGGTACAGCAGCTGTTCGCGACGCTAGGGGGGTGTTTGCTGGCGACGTGTCTCACGCCGTTCGGCTTGCGCGGCGCAGCGTTGCCGGCGCTGCTGCTCGGGCGCTTGTTGCCCGGCGAGCACCAGGTCTTCGCCCACGACGTGGCGGAGAACCTGCCGCCCTTCGAGCTCGAACGCCTGTCCGACGGCGAGTTCTGGCACTTCAAATGGTGTTTGGCCCTGCTCGCTCTGTCCGTGCTCCTGGCCGGGCGCCGCTTGAGGCTGAGCCATGCGCTGCTGCTGCTCGGCTTCGCGGGGCTGGCCTTGATGAGCAACCGCAACGTGCTCCTGCTGTACTGGGTCGGGGCGCCGATCTTCGCGGTCAATCTGGCCCCGGCGCTCCGGCGGCTTTGCGTCTCGAGCTTTCGCCGCGCGGGCTTGCGCGTGGCGGTGGGTCTCAACGCGGCGCTCCTGAGCGCGCTGCTGCTCGTCTCGGCGTCGGCGGCGGCGCGCGAGCCGCCGCTGGCGGATCCGAGCCCGTTCCGGGTGCCGGCCGAAAGCGCTGTGCGCCTCGACGCGCTGCCCGGGGGCGACGTCTTTGCGGCCGATCATTACGGAGGCTACCTGATCTGGCGGCTCTATCCGCGGTTTCGGCCCTACATCGACACCCGGCTCGTGCTGCGCACCGCCGACGAATTTGCCGAGTACCTGAGGCTCGCGGACGAGCCAGAGCGTTTCGAGGCGTTTCAGGCGCGTCATTCCTTCGCCTACGTGGTCTTGCCGGTGATGTTCCCCGAGCGCTACCAGCGCTTGATTGGCCACCTCTACGCGAGCGCTGACTGGAAGCTGCTCTACACGGACGGGTCGGAGGTGCTGTTTGCTCGCCGCGACCTCACGCCCGGCGTCGCGGAGCAGCCGCTCCGTGAAGCCAGCGAGACGGACCGCACCTTGGTCCAGCTGGGGCAGCGCTTCGCGGACTCCCCGAAGGTGCACGCCGCGGCACGCCTGAGCCTGGCCACGTTGCACGGCGTGCTCGGTCAGCTCGAGCAAGCGGAGCGTACGCTCGCGAGCCTCGACACGCCGCAAGCCCGAGCCCTCGAAGCGCGTCTTCGCTTTGCGGCGGGTGAGCTCGACGCCGCCGAGCGGCTCGCCCGGCAGAGCCTGGTTTCCCAGCACGACGATGTCGGGAGCCTGAACCTCATGGCGTTGATCGCCCTGCGAAGGGGCGAATCGGCGCAGGGCCTGGGCTTTCTACGGCGTGCCTTGCGCGTCCGGCCTTTCGACCCCGAAGCGACGCGGATCTTGGTTAACTTGGAGGAGAGTCGACGATGAAAACACGTCTCAACGTGAGCCTGTCCAGGTCTCGGTGGGCGCTCGTTTCCTTGTTCGCGCTGGTCGGCGGGCTCGCCTGCGGGGTCGTCGAGCACCCGCACGACACGCAGACCGCCGGGACGGGTGACGACTTCGGGCCGTCGAGCGGCGCTGGAGCGGCGACCACCACGGGTGGAGCTTCGGTTGGCGGTGCCATGACAGCGGCGAGCGGGAGCGGCGGCGGCGGGAGCAGCGGGACCGGCGACGCGGGGTCCGGCGGTGGGCCGGCGCCTTCGGGCGTGACCATCAACCTTGGAGGCGTCGACGTCCCGAAGGAGCGCGCGATCGCCTTCATTCACATCGGTCACTCCAACATGGCCGGTCGCGCCACGAGGCCCCAGAGCTCACGCCCGTACCATTTCACGGAGACCCATCCGCACGCCTTCATGTACCACCCTGGCTCGGCGCCGGAGCTCGCGATCGAGCCGAAGACCGCGGGTGACACCGCCGCCGGCGGGCCGGGTACGGCGCTGGTCAAGGAAGCCGCGATGCTCGCGCCCGACAACTATTTCATCTCGCTCGGGTTTGGGTGGCCCTCGGCCTACTGCTCCCAGTTCGTTCCGGGCGGCCTCTACTACGACCAGCTGATCGCCGCGCCGAAGGCCATCAAGGGGCGGGTGACCTTCGGCGGTATCTTCATCTATCTCGGGATCACCGAGCGACACGGCACTGCCGCCGATCGCACCGGTTTTCCCGACTGCATCAATACCCTCGTGACCGCCATTCGCAACGACGTCGGCGAGCCCACGCTGCCTGCGTTGATGAACGACTACGAGGTGGAGAGCTCGGGCGAGTTCGTGGTCGGCGGCGCCGTGGCGAACGCCATCCGTCCCGAGATCGAAAGGTGCCCGAGCGTGGTGTCGAACTTCGCGCTCGTCTCGGCCGAGGGCGTGGGCATGCAAGACGACCATCACTTCAATCTGGACGGCCATCGCACCTGGGTGCAACGAGCGCTCGAGACGATGAAGGACAAGGGCTGGCGCCCGTGGGCCCCGTGAGCCGCTGAGATGGTCTTCTCCAGCCATATCTTCCTGTTCTACTTCTTGCCGCTGGTACTGGCCGCGTACTACGCCCTGCCGGGCCGGGCCCGCACGGCCCTCATCGCCGTGTCGAGCTACGTATTTTACGGCTGGGCGAACCCGAGCTGGGCCGTGATCATGTTCTTCGGCTCGAGCGTCGACTACGTGTGCGGCCTCTTGCTCCTGAAGATGTCACGGCTGCCCGACGTCGACGGCCTACCGCCCGTGATTGGCCCCGAGGTCGTGCGGACCCGCCAGATGAAGCTGGTGCTGGCGATCTCCATCGTCACCAACCTCGGGCTGCTCGCGGCGTTCAAATACACGGGCTTCGTCGCCGAGAACATCAACGCGCTCGGGGCGCTCTTCGGCAGCTCGACGCAGATCGTGCCGGTCTTGCACGTCGTTTTGCCGGTGGGCATCTCCTTTTACACGTTCAAGGCGATGAGCTACGCCATCGACGTGTACCGCGGCGACGCCCGACCGATGCGGCGCTTCACGGACTACATGTGTTTCGAGGCCTTCTTCCCCGACCTGGTGGCGGGCCCCATCATCCGATATGCGGCGATCGAGGAGCAGATGCGCGTGCGCCAGCACACGCTCGAGAAGTTCGCGCGCGGCGTCGCGTTCTTCTCGCTGGGGATGGGCAAGAAGATCCTGCTGGCCAACCCGATGGGGCACATCGCCGATACGGCGTTCGCCGGTGGCGCCAAGCACTTCTACGACGCGTGGTTCGGGCTGGTCGCCTACGCGTTCCAGATTTACTTCGATTTCTCCGGCTACTCGGACATGGCCGTGGGCTTGGCGCTGATGCTCGGCTTCGTGCTGATCCAGAACTTCGACTCCCCCTACAAGTCGCGCAGCATCACGGAGTTCTGGCGGCGCTGGCATATCAGCCTGTCCACGTGGCTGCGCGACTATCTGTACATCCCGCTCGGTGGCAACCGCAAAGGCCCCCTGCGCACGTACGCCAACTTGATGGCTGTCATGTTGCTCGGCGGGCTCTGGCACGGCGCCAGCTGGAACTTCGTGATCTGGGGCGGCATTCACGGTGGCATGCTCGGGGTGGAGCGCAGGCTCGGTAAAGCTCACCCGCTGCGCCGCCTGCCACCCGCTGTCGGCGTCGCCTTCACCTTCTTGATCGTGTGCTTGTCGTGGGTGTTCTTCCGCGCCAAGACGCTCGAGCAGGCGGTGACCTACCTGGGCTCGCTGTTCGGGCTCGCCGCCGTTTCGCCGGCGGCGGACGTCGTGGCGGGCGCATTCCACCAGCGGTACTACGTGGGGCTATTCGCCTTGGCCGCGGTCGTGATCTTCGGCATGCCCAACAGCTGGGAGCTCACGCGGCGCTTGTCCTTGCCCCGTACCGCGTTCGTGACGGCCACGATGGCGCTCGCGACGTTGATGATGTGGACGCAGACCATCAACCCGTTCCTTTACTTTCAGTTCTGAGGCCGCGCGATGCAAAGTACCTTGCCTCCCTCGTCCTCCGCCATCGAACGCAGCGGCGGTCCGACCGACCCCACAGGCGACGAGCAGCTGCGCCGCGGTATCATCGCGACCGACGTGAGCCGCGGCGCGGCCTGGCTGCTCACGCTGCTGTTTCTGGGGGCGATCTACGCTGTTCCGCTCGCGCAGGCCTACCTCGAGAAGCGCGAGGATGAGGAGTCGCCTCTCGTGGATCTGGTGCGCCGCCCACCGACGGCCGAGAACCTGCGTCAGATCGAGAAGGGCATCGAGGATGCCTCGTACGCCAAGTCCTGGGTCCAGCCCCGCGTGCAGCTGCTGCTCACCCGTCTAGCTCGTGTGGGCAACAAGCTCGCGGTCGTCGGACACGGCGGCTGGCTCTATTATACGCCCGGTGTGCAGCACGTCGGCGGGCCCGGATTCCTGGAGCCCGAGGTGCTGCGGGGCCGCGCCAGGGAAGCCCTCGACGCAGGCCAGGAGCCCATCCACCCGGATCCGCGACCCGCCATCTTCGCGTTCCAGCAAGCGCTCGCGCAACGCGGGATTCGCCTCGTGCTCCTGCCGAT
>JAJTCR010000492.1 GCA_021325695.1 Steroidobacteraceae bacterium
GCCTGGGATTCGCGCGCATCGACCAGGTCGGTCGGCTATCGCCTGGTCCGCACGTTCCACGAAGCACTCGAGCGGCGCGTGTTCGAGGCGCTCACGCTGCCCGCGCGCCTGGCGCACCCCGACGCCGAGTTGAAGGTGCCACGACAGTTCGAGGAAGCGGTCTGGGAACTGGCGACGCGCGAACCCTCGCACCTGCTCGATCCACGCTTTGCGGACTGGAGGTCCTACCTGCTCGACGTGGTCGACGCATCGATCGCCGAGGTGACCGGGCAGTGCGACGATCCGACGCTGGCCCGCTGCAGCTGGGGCGAGGCGAATGCGACGCACATCCAGCACCCGCTCAGTCGCGCCGTGCCCGCGCTCGCACGCTGGCTCGACATGCCACGCGTGCCGATGGCCGGCGACCACGACATGCCTCACGTCCACGTCTCCGGATTCGGCGCGTCGGAACGATTCGCGGTGTCGCCCGGCCACGAAGCGCAAGGCTATTTCCACATGCCCGGCGGGCAGAGCGGTCACCCGCTCTCGCCGTACTATCGCGCGGGACACGACGCCTGGGTCGCGGGCGAGCGGCTGCCGTTCCTGCCGGGGCCCGCGGAGCACGAGCTGACGCTCAGACGCGAGGCGGCGACCACGACGACGTCGCCCACGCCCGCCGACGACTGAGCTGGATCCGGCCGGCCCGGCAACCTGCGCTAATATCGTTTTCCGGCCGCCCCGCGTCCGTTCGTGGTTTTCGTTCACTTCTATTTGCAGGTAGACCGCTCGTGACTCAGTCTTCCCCGCCTTCCGCGCCATCGAAGTTCGCCGGCACCGACCGCTACGTCGCCACCGAAGACCTGATGATGGCGGTCAACGCCGCCGTGACGCTGGCGCGACCGCTGCTGGTCAAGGGCGAGCCGGGCACGGGCAAGACGCAGCTCGCCGAGGAAATCGCCCGCGCGCTCGACAAGCCGCTCTACCGCTGGCACGTCAAGTCGACGACGAAGGCCCAGCACGGGCTCTACGAGTACGACGCCGTCTCGCGCCTGCGCGACTCGCAGCTTGGCGAGGCGAAGGTCCACGACATCGGCAACTACATCATCCCTGGCCGGCTCTGGGAGGCCTTCCGCAGTGAGCGGCAGGCGGTGCTGCTGATCGACGAGATCGACAAGGCGGACATCGAGTTCCCCAACGACCTGCTGCTCGAGCTCGACCGCATGGAGTTCTTCGTGCACGAAACGCGCGAGCTCGTGCAGGCGACGCACCGGCCGATCGTGATCATCACGAGCAACAACGAAAAGGAGCTGCCGGATGCGTTCCTGCGCCGCTGCTTTTTCCACTTCATCCGCTTTCCGGACGCCGAGACGATGACGCGCATCGTCGGCGTGCACTACCCGGAGCTGAAGCGCGAGCTGCTCAGCGAGTCGCTGAACGCGTTCTACAAGCTGCGGGAGGTGCCTGGCCTCAAGAAGAAGCCGTCGACGTCGGAACTGCTGGACTGGCTCAAGCTGCTGCTCGCGGAGGACATCCCACCGGAGGCGCTGCGCACGGACGATCCGCGCAAGAGCCTGCCGCCGTTGTACGGGGCGCTGCTCGCTCAAGAACGAGCAGGACGTGCACCTGTTCGAGCAGTTGATCTTCCTACAGCGGCGGCAGGCGTCGCGGCAGTAGCGCGTACGCAGGTGAGCGGAACGTTTCAGGGCGCGCCGGTCGAGCGAATGCGGCCTCGATCGGAAATTAGGAATGTCCCATTTTTCCTCAGAGGTCCGGCCGGAAAGTCCCGGATCGGAAACCCGGTGCGACGTGCCTGTGCGCGCCACATGCGGCCGGATGCATCGCCGTGCTGACGCGCTTCTTCTACACGCTGCGCGAGGCGGGCGTGCCGGCTTCGGTGACGGAGTACCTGACGTTGCTCGAGGCGCTGCAGGCGCGCGTCGCGCAGTACAGCGTCGACGACTTCTATTTCCTGGCGCGAGCGACGCTGGTCAAGGACGAAAAGCACTTCGACCGCTTCGACAAGGCGTTCGCGCAGCACTTCAAGGGCATCGAGCAGGCGTTCGAGGTGCTGCAGAAGGAACTGCCGGCCGACTGGCTCAAGCTCATGGCGCAGCGCCACTTCACGCCCGAGGAGATGGCGCAGATCGAGGCGCTCGGCGGCTGGGACAAGCTGATGGAGACGCTCAAGCAGCGGCTCGAAGAGCAGAAGGGCCGGCACGAGGGTGGCAACAAGTGGATCGGCACCGCGGGCACGTCGCCGTTCGGCCACGGCGGCTACAACCCCGAGGGCATCCGCATCGGCGGCGCCGGCGGCCAACGTCGGGCCGTGAAGGTCTGGGAGCGACGCGACTACCGCAACCTCGACGACCAGGTCGAGCTCGGCACGCGCAACATCAAGGTCGCGCTGCGCAAGCTCCGGCGGTTCGCCCGCGAGGGCGCGGCCGACCAGTTCGACATCGACGGCACGATCTCGGCGACGGCGCGCAATGCGGGCCTGCTCGACCTCAAGTTCCAGCCGGAGCGTCACAACGCGCTCAAGCTGCTGCTGTTCTTCGACGTCGGCGGCTCGATGGAACCGCACGTGCGCATCTGCGAGGAACTGTTCTCGGCCGCGCGCAGCGAGTTCAAGCACCTCGAATATTTCTACTTCCACAATTTCGTCTACGAGTCGGTGTGGAAGGACAGCCGGCGCCGCCACGGCGAGCGCACGCCGCTGTTCGAGCTGCTGCGCAAGTTCCCGCCGGATTACCGCGTGGTGTTCGTCGGCGACGCCAGCATGAGTCCGTACGAGATCGTGCAGCCGGGCGGCAGCATCGAGCACTGGAACGACGAGGCGGGCGCGGTCTGGATGCAGCGCGTCACGCAGCGCTTCCAGCGCCACGCGTGGCTCAATCCGGAGCCGCAGGACCGCTGGGACTACGTGCAGTCGATCGGCATAACGCGCCAGCTCATGGGCGAGCGCATGTTCCCGCTGACGCTGCGCGGCCTCGACGACGCGATCAAGGCGCTGAAGGCGTAGTTCGCCACGGAACCCGGGCGGCGAGATCGGCAAGCGCTGCGCGAGTCACGTCCCGTCGGGACTCTTCGCGCTGCATCGAACGTCACTGCGGGGCCTGGCCCGTGCGGATCCTTCAGGCCGGGCCGTCGCGCAACAGGACGTTGCGCGCGGAGCCTCCCGGGACGGATTTACGGCGTCCCGGCCGGAAGGATCCGCACGGGGTGGCCCCCGTTACACAGGTTCTTCACCGCCCGCCCGCCGCGCCGGCCGA
>JAJTCR010000098.1 GCA_021325695.1 Steroidobacteraceae bacterium
CTTCGGGCGGCACGGCGAGTTCGAGGTCCATCTCGTTCCACTGGTCGAGCTCCAGCGCCTGCACCTCGCGGTCCGGCCACTGGATGCGAATGATTTCTTCGTCGGGATCGACCGAAAGGACCTGGAACGTCTCCTCGGTGTCGAGGTCCTCGTACCACTGTCCGGCCTGCGGTTCGTAATCACGGCTCACGGTCGGGGTCCTCGGCGAAAAAAAGCCGCGGGAACGGCCTGCAGAGCGAATAACTATACGGGCCTCCCGAATCGACGGGCAACCGGAACACACCTATGCTGCACTGCCGCAATTCAAGTACACTCGGGTGAGATCGGCCTTTCAGAAGGATGCCTACGTGTACTCCTACCGCGCACCGCTTCGTGACATCCGTTTCGTCGTTCACGAAGTCCTCGACTTTGAAGAAAACTACCGCGCCTACGGACGCGAGGAACTCACGCGAGACCTCCTCGAAGGCATCCTCGAGGAAGGCGCACGCTTCGCCGAGGACGTCCTCGCGCCGACGAACCGCGTCGGCGACGAGCACGGTCTCGTGTTCGAGAACGGCCAGGTGCAAACCCCGCCGGGCTTCAAGGAGGCGTACGACCGATACTGCCAGGACGGGTGGAGCACGATGGTCTTCGACCCGGAATGGGGCGGGCAGGGATTGCCGGCCGGCTTCGCGCTCTCGTTCGGCGAGATGCTGGTCTCGGGCAACATGGCCTGGCGCATGTACTCGGGCCTGACCGAGAGCGCAGCGCTGACGATCGCGGCGCACGCGGGCGAGGAACTCAGGCAGCGTTTCCTGCCAAAGATGGTCAAGGGCGAGTGGTCCGGCACGATGTGCCTGACGGAGTCCCACTCCGGCACCGACCTCGGCATCCTCAAGAGCAGGGCCGAACCGCAGGCGGACGGCAGCTTCCGCGTGACCGGCACGAAGATCTTCATCAGCGCCGGCGACCACGACCTGACCTCGAACATCGTGCACCTGGTGCTGGCGCGACTGCCCGACGCGCCGCCGGGCACGCGCGGCATCAGCCTGTTCCTCGTGCCGAAGTTCCTGCCCGACGCGGACGGCAATGTCGGTGAGGCCAACGGCGTGAGCTGCGGCTCGATCGAGCACAAGATGGGCATCCATGCGTCGCCCACGTGCGTCATGCATTTCAACGACTCGATCGGCTGGCTGGTCGGCAAGCCGAACGAAGGCCTCGCGTGCATGTTCACGATGATGAACCACGCGCGCCTCGGCGTCGGCCTGCAGGGCCACGGTCTCTCGGAACTGGCCTGGCAGGCGTCGATCGCCTACGCCAACGACCGCCTGCAGGGTCGTGCGATGACCGGTGCGAAGGAACCTGGCAAACCCGCGGACCCGATCATCGTGCACCCCGACGTGCGGCGGATGCTGCTCACGCAGAAGGCCTTCGTGGAAGGCGGACGCGTGCTCTGCTTCCTGACCGGGCGCGAGATCGACAGCGCCCACCTGAACCCGGACGAGACTGCGCGGCGGCGCTCCAGCGACCTGATCGCGTTCCTGACGCCGATCGTCAAGGGCTTCCTCACCGAGGCGGCGATGGAGGTCACGAGCCTCGCCGTGCAGATCCACGGTGGTCACGGCTTCATTCGCCAGACGGGCGTCGAGCAGCTCATGCGCGACGCACGCATCACGCCGATCTACGAGGGCACCAACGGCGTGCAGGCGCTCGACCTGCTCGGCCGCAAGGTGTTCGGCACGGGCGGCAAGAGCCAGCAGATGATTTCCGCGCGCATGGTCGACTCGATCCAGAAATTCGGCACGCTGCCGGACGTGTCACCGTTTGCGGCGGAACTGGGCAAGCGTCTCGAGCAGTGGAACAAGCTCACGGCGGAACTCGGCGCCGCGGCGCTGAAGAACCCCGAGGAAGTCGGCGCGGCGGCGACCGATTACCTGCACATCGCGGGCTACATGTGCCTCGGCTGGTGCTGGCTGGTCGCGGCCGGCGTCGCGACGAAGAAACTCGCGGAGAACCCGGACGACGATTTCTACAAGGCCAAGCTCGTCACCGCCCGACACTTCTTCACGCGCCTGCTGCCGCGCGTCGACTCGCACATGGCCGCCGCGCGTGCGGGCGCCGCGGGACTGATGGCGCTCGCGGCCGATCATTTCGCGATTGCATGAGTGATTCCTCCGCGATCCGGGCCGGTTCACGCCTTGCCCGGGCGCGGAGGGTCGTCGTCAAGGTCGGCTCTGCGCTGCTGGTCGAGCGAGCGACGGGTCACCTGAACCGTGCGTGGCTCGAGACGCTCGCGGCCGACGTCGCGGCGCTGCGCGAGCGGGGCCAGGAAGTCGTGCTCGTGTCCTCGGGCGCGATCGCGCTGGGACGCCGTGAGCTCGGGCTCGCGTCGGGCCGGCTCAGGCTCGAGGAGAGCCAGGCCGCCGCGGCGGTCGGCCAGATCCGGCTCGCGCACGCCTGGAAGGAAGTGCTCGAGCAGCACCGTTTCACGGTGGCGCAGGTGCTCGTGACGTTCGGCGACACCGAGGAGCGCCGCCGTTACCTCAACGCGCGCAACACGCTCGAGACGCTGCTCAGGCTGGGCGCGATCCCCGTGATCAACGAGAACGACACGGTCGCCACCGCGGAGATCCGCTACGGCGACAACGACCGGCTCGCCGCGCGCGTGGCGCAGATGGCGAGCGCCGACTGCCTGGTGCTGCTCTCGGACGTCGACGGCCTCTACACGGCCGACCCGACGATGGACCCGGCCGCGACGTTCATCCCCGAAGTCACGCGCGTCACACCCGAGATCGAGGTCATGGCGGGCGGTTCGGCGTCCGACGTCGGCTCCGGCGGCATGGCGACCAAGGTCATGGCGGGCAAGATCGCGCTCGCGGCCGGGTGCAGCATGTGCATCGCGCTCGGTCGCGAGGCGCACCCGTTGCAGCGCATCGACACCGGCGCACGCTGCACGTGGTTCGTCGCGCAGTCCTCCCCGCGGACCGTGCGCAAGCAATGGATCGCGGGACTGCTGAAGCCCGCCGGCACGCTGCACGTCGATGCCGGTGCGGCGACGGCGCTGCGCGGCGGCAAGAGCCTGCTGCCCGCCGGGGTCACCCACGTCGACGGGCGCTTCGATCGCGGCGACGCGGTCGTCGTGCGTGGACCGGAAGGCGTCGACGTTGCGCGCGGGTTGAGCGCCTATTCGAGCGACGACGCGCGCCGCGTCTGCGGTCGTCGCAGCCAGGAGATCGAAGCGATTCTCGGGTATCGTGGGCGCGACGAAATGATCCACCGCGACGACCTGGTGCTGCTTTGAACGCGCGCGTGACCCTGGCCGCAACGATGGACGCGCTCGGCCGCGAAGCCGTCGTGGCACGCCGCGTGCTCGCCGCATCCGCGGGCGAGCAGCGCAACCGGGCGCTGCACGCGATGGCCGCGGCGCTGCGGGCGCAGCAGTCGCACGTGCTCGCCGCCAACGAGCGAGACGTCGCGGCGGCCACGCAGGCCGGCCTCGGCAAGGCCGCACTCGACCGTCTCTCGCTCGATGGCACGCGCGTCGAGGCGATGGCGCGCGGCGTCGAGGAGATCGCGGCGTTGCCGGACCCGATCAGCGCCGTGATCGCCGAGTGGACCCGACCGAACGGCTTGCGTATCCAGCGCGTGCGCGTGCCGCTGGGTGTCATCGGGATCGTGTACGAGAGCCGGCCCAACGTGACCTGCGATGCCGGTGCGCTCTGTCTCAAGTCCGCCAACGCCGCGATCCTGCGCGGCGGCAGCGAAAGCCACCATTCGAGCACGGCCATCCACGAATGCCTGGTCGCCGGGCTGCGTGCCGCGAGCCTGCCCGATGCGTGCATCCAGCTCGTGCCGACCACCGACCGTGCGGCGGTCGGCATGATGCTCGCCGGCCTCGACGGCGCAGTCGACGTGATCGTGCCGCGCGGCGGCAAGAGCCTGATCGCCCGGGTCCAGCAGGAGGCACGCGTGCCCGTGATCGGGCACCTGGAGGGCATCTGCCACGTCTACGTCGACAAGGCGGCGAACCTCGAGATGGCACGCGCGATCGTGCTCAACGCCAAGTTGCGCCGGACCGGCGTCTGCGGGGCCGCCGAGACACTGCTCGTCGATACCGCGGCCGAGCACACGCACCTTGCGCCGCTGGTGCGCGCGTTGCTGGACGCCGGGTGTGAAGTGCGCGGCGACGTGGCGACGCGAGCCGTGGATGCGCGCGTGGTGCCGGCGTCCGAGCAGGACTGGCACACCGAGTACCTGGACGCGATTCTCTCCGTCAGGCTCGTCGATGGCGTCGACGGTGCGATCGAACACATCGCTCGTTACGGTTCGGACCACACCGAGTCGATCGTGACCGACGACGCAGCGACGGCTGAGCGTTTTCTCGGCCGCGTGGACAGCGCGATCGTGCTGCACAACGCCTCGACGCAGTTCGCGGACGGCGGCGAGTTCGGCATGGGCGCGGAGATCGGCATTTCGACGGACCGGTTCCACGCGCGTGGCCCCGTCGGCGTCGAGCAGCTGACGAGCTACAAGTACGTCGTGCGCGGGAGCGGACAGACCAGGCCGTAGAACGTGACTAGTGATCAGTGTCTAGCGGTTAGTAGGAAGCCGACTGCGTCCGCGCGCGGCGCAGTCGCTCCGACTAGTCACTAGCCACCAGCCACCAGCCACTAGCCACTGGCCACTGGGTTCAGTCCGGGCTGATCCTTTACACAATAGTCCGGGTTGATTCTTTACATCGGGTGCTGTTTTGCATGGCGTACCGAGGAGGTGCGCCATGCCCTGGAACGAGAGCACCCGTATGGACGAACGACTGGCGTTTGTCGAAGCCTACCTGAGCGGCGCGTACGCGATGGCGGAGCTCTGCCGCAGCGCCGGCGTCAGCCGCCCGACCGGGTATTTGTGGCTCGAGCGCTATCGCCGCCACGGCGAGGCGGGTTTGCAGGATCGCTCCCACGCCGTGCACCGTTGCCCGCAGCGCACGCCGCCGCGGATCGCCGATCGCATGCTTGAACTGCGCCAGGAGCATCCTTACTGGGGGCCGCGCGGCTCGGCGGCGCTGGCCGCAGGAGCACTGGCCGAGTCGCAGCACGGTCGCCCTCATCCTGCACCGCGAAGGTCTCAGCCGGCCCCCGCGGCGGCCTCACCGTCGGCCCGAGTACGGCGGCACCCCCGCCCGTACCCCCTTGCATCCGAACGGCCTGTGGACGTTCGACTTCAAGGGGCAGTTCAGGATGCTCGATCGACGTTACTGTTATCCGCTGACGACCACCGACCTGGCCAGCCGTGACCTGCTGCAGTGCGTGGCGTTGCCGAGCACCGCGGCGCCCCCCGTCCAACGCCACACCGATGCTCTGATGCGCGAGATGGGACTGCCTGAGGCGATTCACTCCGACTGTGGCGCGCCGTTTGCCGGACCCGGCATCGGTCATCTCACCCGGTTGGGCCTGCACTGGATCAAACTCGGCATCCGGCTCGAGCGCAGTCGGCCCGCCTCGCCCGCGGACAACGCCAGTCACGAACGCATGCATCGCACGCTCAAGCAGCACACGACGCGACCCCCGGCCGCCAACCTGCGACAACAGCAGCGCCGCTTCGACTGCTTCCGCGCCGAGTTCAACCACGAGCGACCGCACGAAGCGCTGCTCGACCGAACACCGGCCGAGTGCTATCGGCCGTCTTCCCGGTCCTTCCCCCATCGGCTCGAAGAGGTGCAGTACCCTGGCCACTTCGAACGCCGCCGCATCACCCACGGCGGCTCCCTGTGCTGGCACAGCGCACGGCTGTTCCTCAGCATCGTGCTCGCCGGCGAAACCGTCGGACTCGAGGAAATCGACGACGGTGTCTGGTCGATTTACTTTGGCCGCCACTTGCTCGCCCGACTGGACGCGCACGTCGGTAAGATCATCGAGGTCCCGGTGTAAAGGATCAGCCCGGACCGAGTTGTAAAGGATCAGCCAGACCGAACCCTAG
>JAJTCR010000099.1 GCA_021325695.1 Steroidobacteraceae bacterium
GAAACGCCGCACGGAGAGGGCGGGCTATCATGACTGCCACGCCCGTCCCGTCCCCGGTGCCGCATGATCCGCTGGTTCCTGATCCTCGCCCTGCTGCAACTCGTCGCGTTCTGGAAAATCCTCGGCCGCATGGGCTATCCGCCGTGGCTCGCGATCATGGCGTCGATCCCGCTCGTGAACCTCGTGCTGCTGTACTACGTCGCGCTCACGCCATGGCCGCGCGAGGGTCGCTGGAACGACCGCGCGGGGACCGCCGGCGGCCAAGGCGACGCCAAATTCTGATAACGTTCCCGCCCGCGCCGCGGTGGCGCGCACCGACGATGCCCAGAGGACGACCATGGCCGGCAACGCCCCTGACCCGAGGATGGATGCGGACGACCTGTACCGCGAAGACGTTTATTCCGACCGCAAGGTGGGCACGATCCGCGTCATGACCCCGGTGAAGCGCGACGGCTCGCCGGATCCTGCGCGGCCGTCGGTGTTCGTCGGCCAGGCGCAGATCATGACGCCGGCCGGCGTGCTGCCGCTGTCGTTCGAGATCGAGGCGACCAGCCTGGAGGAAGCCTGCGCCGGATTTGCCGACGGGGCGAAGATCGCGTTCGAGGAGACGATGAAGGAACTGCAGGAGATGCGGCGCCAGCAGGCCTCGTCGATCGTGATTCCGGAAGCGGGCGCTGCGGCCGCGCTCGGGCAGGCAGGCCCGCCGCGCGGCAAGATCCAGTTTCCTTAGACGCGCGAACGCTCCGGCCGACGGCCGACCTCGTCCGCCGTGGGTTGCGATCAGTACGGTCGCTGGCCCTCCCAGTTGCCCGCCGGAAAGTAGTTGCAGACCAGCGCGGTGCGATAGCGCAGTCGCGGGCACGTCGCCACGGCGCACCCGACCTCGCGCGTCGTGCGCCACACCACCTGCGTGTAATGGCCGCACATGGCGCCGCTGCGGCAGGTGTCGCGCGCGAGGTCGTAATCCGCGGCCTCCGCGGCCCAGCCATCGACGGCTCCGACTGGGTCTACGGCAGGCGCGGTCGTCGCGTGCAGGTTCTCACCGAGCGGACCCGCGAAGAGCTCGCTCTCGCCCGTGCTGTGGTCGATCATGCCGCGCGGCGCCGTCCGGTCCACGCAGGCACTTGCCCAGCGTTGTGCGACCTCCGCGAGTCGCGCATTCCACACCAGCGGTGGCACACCCACCCTTGCACGCACTCGATTGTGGGCCGCCGTGATGCCGGCCAGCGCTGCCGGTTCGCCCGCCGTGACGCGCGGGGACGGCACCGCATCGGGCGCGGTACGCGTCGTCGAACGTACGGGCGTCGATGGTGTCACGGTCGACACCCCCGGCGCGTCGACGCATGCGCTGGCGAACACGGCGAGGACCAGGACAGGAAGCCTGCATCGCTGAACGGTGAGCATCGGCGCAGTGAGCCCGAACGTCATCGAGGGTCGCAAGGCCGCCGCGGGACGTCGCGGGGTCGGTCCGGGACGTATCGCCGCGTCCGTCGAATGCGCCAGCGCCGACCCGACGACGTGCGGTTCGAATGGCCGTCGATCTGCGACGCACTTCACGCGACGTACGGGTAAGTCCGCACAGGTATCCAACTCCGCAGAGGGGTCTGCGCCCCGCCGCGTCCCGCGCGATGCAATTCTGGGACACAGTTCTGCTGCGATGCAGCAAGAGAGGCCTAACATCGTTGCCGTCGACGAAGGAGCGCGGCCGGCAAGCGTCATCTGGCGCTCCGGCACCGACGGAGGTGACGAACATGGAAATGACCTGGATCGAAACGTTGCGACTGCTCGGCCTGGACCTGCTGGCGTTGCTGCTGCTCGCGCTCGTCGCGGGCGACTGCGTCGAATACGTGGTCGGGCGGATGACCCCACGCCGGGAGCGACCGCTCGCCGACTGAGATTGCGCAAGCCACCTGCCGGCACGCGCGCGTGCCCCGACCTCTCCTGCGCGCACGCCGAATCTGCGGAAAGCCCGCAGGAACTCCGAGCGGCAGCGAGTCGGCGCCTTGCTAGCGTGCTTCCACGCTCAGCCGCAATCGAGCGCAGGAGGGGCACATGGAAAGCACGGCGATCGTGATCGCGAGCCTGGCACTGCTGCTCGCCGATCCCGCGCGCGCGACGGCGGGCGCGTCCGCCTGCGCCGTCGCTGATCGCGAACCGCACGCCGCGCGCAGTTTCCTGGGTCACGCCTGCCACGACGACGACTGCGCCGCGCACAAGGCCGGCTTTGGCTGGGCCGATCGGCAGGGACTCGCCGACGCGGCGGCCTGCGCGGCGGCCGAGGACGCAGCGTTCGTCGAGGGCTGCACGGCATTCGTGGAACTGGCCGTCACCGCCGAACAATCCGGTTTCGCGTGGGCCCGCGAAAACGAGTTCGACGACGACTGCCTCTGCGACGGGGCCGGCCCGCGGTTCGCGGCCGGATGCGAAGCGTTCGTGCGCGGCTTCGGGCGTTGACAGAGCCGAGGCGTGGCCCTCGTGCGACGAACCGTTCGCGAACCCGGGGAACCCCCGCTAAAGTCGCGCGGTGACACTGGACGACCTCCGCCGCAATCGCAACCTCCTGTTCTGGGCGCTGCACACGCTCGGGTGGAGCGCGTACCTCATCACGCAGTACCTCGGCGCACTGCTGTATGAGAAGCCGACGTCTTACATCAAGGTCGTGTTCGCGGCGGCCGCCGGCGGTTTCGTACTATCGGCCCCGCTGCGGTACCTGTTCCGGTGGCTGTGGAAACAGCGAACCGCCGTCATCGTGCCGTCGGTGCTGCTGGCCGCATGGGTCACGGCGCTGTGCTGGCGCGTCATCATCAATTCGTCGTACATGCACTGGGTCGAAAGCGACAGGATGGCCGACGAGCCGTGGTACGGAATCTTCGTCGGCACGCTCAGCTCGACGTACCTGCTGCTCTGCTGGTCCGGCCTCTACTTCGGCATCAAGTATTACGAAACGCTGCAGTCCCAGCGCGAATCGGTCCTGCGCGCCTCCGCGCTCGCACAGGAAGCGCAGGTCAAGATGCTGCGGTACCAGCTCAACCCGCACTTCCTGTTCAACACGCTCAACGCGATCTCGACGCTGATCCTCGACGGCCAGGGCAAGGTGGCGAACCAGGCGGTGGGGCGGTTGTCGGACTTCCTGCGCTACACGCTCGACCAGGACCCGATGAAGAAGGTCACGCTGCGTCACGAACTCGACGCCCTGAACCTCTACCTCGGGATCGAGCAGCTGCGTTTCGGCGACCGCCTGCGGCTCGAGTTCGACATCGACGAACGCGTGACCAGTGCGCTCGTGCCTTCGCTGGTCCTGCAGCCGCTGGTCGAGAACGCCCTCAAGTACGCGGTGGCGCCGCGTGAGGAGGGGGGCCGGCTGCGGATCGAGGCGCGCGAGGTCGACTGCCGGCTGCGCCTCGTGGTCCAGGACGACGGGCCGGGCCTGCCGGTCGGCGTGGAACTCGGGGCCGGCCGCGGCGTCGGATTCCGCAATACGAGGGAACGGCTCGCCGTCCTCTACGGCGAGCAGCAGCAGATCGCGGTACGATTCTCGCGCCCGGGGCTGCGCCTCGAGATCACGCTGCCGCTGGAACTGGCCACGCAACCGACATGAGCATCCGTACCATCATCGTGGACGACGAGCCGCTCGCTCGTCGCGGCCTCGAACTGCGCCTGCAGGGCGCACCCGACATCACGATCGTGCGCCAGTGTGCCAACGGCCGCGAAGCCATCGCCGCGATTGCCGAGGACCAGCCGGACCTGATGTTCCTCGACATCCAGATGCCTGGGATCTCCGGCCTCGACGTCGTGGCCCAGGTGCCGCAGGAGAGCATGCCGATGGTCGTGTTCGTCACGGCCTTCGACCGCTACGCGATCAACGCCTTCGAGGCGCACGCGCTCGATTACCTGCTCAAGCCCGTCGACGAGTCGCGCCTCGCCGCGGCGCTCGACCGCGTGCGGGCGCAGTGGCAACAGCGCCAGGCGCTCGCCCAGCGCGAGCAGCTCATGGCGCTGCTGGCCGACCTGACCGGCAAGGGCGAGATCGCACCCGATGCGCTGGCGCAGACGACGGGTGGTGCGGCCTCGTCACCCGCGACGCGCCGCTACGCGACCATGCTGCCGATCCGCTCGGGGCGCGAGACGTTGCGGCTCGACGTGGCGACGATCGACTGGATCGACGCCGCCGGCGACTACATGTGCCTGCACGCCGCCGGACAGACCCACGTGCTGCGCGCGACGATGAAGGAACTCGAGGAAATGCTGGACCCGCTGGTGTTCCAGCGCGTGCACCGCTCGACGATCGTCAACCTCGCGCGCGTGCGCTCGCTGCGACCGCACCTGAACGGCGAATGCTTCCTGAAGCTGCAATCGGGCCAGGAGATCAAGCTGAGCCGCAGTTTCCGCGACAAGGTCGAGATGCTGCTCGACCGCTCCGGCATCGCGCCGCAGGAGACGCGCCTCTAGGTTTGCGATGGTGAATCACGACGTTACGCGGCTCGGGACCTGACCTTCGGAGTGTCCCTGTTGTGGCGATAGTTCGGACTTTCCCCATTCTTCGGCGCCGGCGTGGCGCGATCCTGCTGATCGCGCTCGTCGCGTTCTGGCTCGCGCAGGCCCTCGCGTTCGCCCACGCCTCGCGCCACGTCGGCAGCGACGCGGGCGGGTTGCCGGCGAGCCACGTGGCGCTCTGCACCGATTGCGCGTCGATGCTGCCGCTGCTGGTCGTGGCCGGCGGGATCGGCGCGACGCTGGCACTGCTGCTCGCGGCGCGCCGGGCGCCGTTGCCACGCCGCGAGATTGTTGGCGTCGACGCGGCCGTTCACCCGGCCTTCCGCTCGCGCGCACCCCCACGCTGAATCCTCGCGGCCGTTTCCCGGCCGGCCTGGCAGAGTCCGGCGACACCGCAGCCCTGCGGTGGTCGCCCATCTCGACGTTCCAAACGAGGATTCAAGAACATGATTCCATCATTGCGGCCGTGGCTGGCCGGCGTCGCCTGCGCAGCGGCGCTGGCGCCGCTGCGCGTGCACGCGCAACCGAACGACGAACTCACCGCGCTGCGCGCCGAGGTGGCGGCGCTGCGAGAGGAGTACGAGAACCGCGTCCACCAGCTCGAACTGCGGCTCGAGCAGCTCGAGGCCTCGGCGCCCGCGCCCGAGGCCGGCGCGGCGCCCCTCGCGCCAGAGTCCGGCGCTGCCGTGGCCGCGACTCCGGCCGACGCCGCGGCGGGGCCGGGCGGGGCGCCGTCTCGTGCGTCGGCATTCAATCCGGCCATGTCGGTCGTGCTGACCGGCACCTATGCCAACCTGTCACAGGACCCCGACGACTACGCGATCGCCGGTTTTTTCCCGGGTGGGGACGAGGTTGGTCCGGGCGAGCGCAGCTTCAGCCTCGGCGAATCCGAGATCACGCTGTCGGCGAGTGTCGATCCTTACTTCACCGCGGCGCTCACGGCCGCGTTCACTGGCGAGGGCGAACTCGAGGTCGAGGAGGCCTTTGCGCGCACGACTTCGCTGCCGGCCGGCCTCACGTTCAAGGGCGGCCGCTTCCTGTCCGGCATTGGCTACCTGAACGAGGTGCACGCGCACGCCTGGGATTTCGCCGACCAGCCGCTCGCGTACCAGGCGCTGTTCGGCGGCCAGCTCAGGCAGGACGGCGTGCAACTGAAATGGGTCGCGCCGAGCGACCTGTTCCTCGAGTTCGGCGCGGAGGCCGGCAACGGGGATGCGTACCCGGGCACGGCCAGCGACGGCAACGGGTTTGGCAGCTACGCGCTGTTCGCGCACGCGGGCGGCGACGTCGGCGAGTCGATCGGTTGGCGTGCGGGCCTTTCCTGGGTCGACGCCGATGCGACCGACCGCGCGTATGACGACACGGATGCGCTCGGTGCCGCGGTCGTCAACGCGTTCAGCGGCCAGTCGCGCACCT
>JAJTCR010000493.1:0-1745 GCA_021325695.1 Steroidobacteraceae bacterium
GGCCAGCGGTTCGCGTTGACGCTCGCGCGTGCCGGGGCCGACGTGGTGCTCGCCGCGAGGCGCCGGGAACCGCTCGAAGCAACGGCCGCCGAGATCCGCGCGCTCGGGCGGCAGGCGAGTTGCGTGAGCCTGGACGTCACCGACTCCGCACGGGTCGCCACCGCCTTCGCAAACGAGATCGGTGCGGTCGACGTGCTCGTCAACAACGCCGGGACGGCAGGACCCGGCTCGCTGCTCGAGATGGACGAGGAGACCTGGGACCGGGTGCTCGACGTCAACGTCAAGGGAGCGTGGCTCGTGACGCGTGCAGCCGTGCGCGGCATGATCGAGCGTGGATCGGGCGGTTCGATCGTCAACGTCGCTTCGGTGCTGGGCGTCGCGGTCCAGAAGTGGACTGCGAACTACCCGGCGTCCAAGGCCGCGTTGCTGCAATTGACTCGGGCGATGGCGCTCGACTGGGCGCGTTACGGAATACGCGTGAACGCCGTCGTGCCGGGATACTTCGCGACGGAGATGAGTGCCGGCTATCTCGATTCCGAGCCGGGCCAAGCCATGTTGAAGCGCATGCCCATGCGCCGTCTCGGCGACCCCGCGGAACTCGACGGTGCCCTGCTGCTGCTGGCATCCGACGCCTCCCGGTACATGACCGGCTCGACGATCACGGTCGACGGCGGGCTATCCATCCCCTACGTCTGAAGCCATCGGAGCGACGACATGCCCGAACTTCGAGCGAGCCACACCCTGGATGCCCCCGCGGAGGCCGTCTGGGCCCTGCTCGAGGACTTCGGCGCGATCGAGCGCTGGTGGCCGCGCGACGCACCGATCCAGATCGAGTCGGTGGAACTCGACGGGTCCGGGCTCGGCATGGTGCGGCACATCCGCAATCGCGGCATGTCTCACCCGATCAGCGAACGGCTCGATTTCATCGATCGCGACGCTCGCCTGCTGGTGCTGTCGATCGTCGGGCGGCGTCCTGACGGCTTGACTGGCTACCTAGCGGAGGGACGTGTCGTGGACCTCGGCGACGGCCAGTGTCGCATCGACTATCGCGCCCTGCTCACGACCGAGCCTGGGTGTGAGGAGCGGCTTCGCCGTGGGATGCTCGCGACGTACGCGATGATGTTCCGCGGGCTCGAGGGCGCCGCGCGCCAGCGGTGAACAGCCTGGGGACGCTACGCAGCGTGCTGCTGCAGTCGCGGCCGCGGGGCGCACCGCTCGCCTCCGATTTCGTGGTGGCCGAGCGTACGGCGCCCCAACCTGCCGACGGCGAGATGTTGGTCGAGGTCGAGTTGTGTTCGATCGACCCGGCGATGCGGCGGTGGATGGACGCCGAGAGTTACGGCGTGCCGATCGCGCTCGGCGGCGAGATTCCGTGCACGGTCGTGGGCCGCGTGCTCGACAGCCGCTGCGACCGGCACGCGGCGGGCGAAATCGTCACGGGCCGCGGCACCGTCGCGACCCATTGCCTGATGCGTGCCGACGGCTATACGCGCCGCATCGACCCGAACGACCCGTTGCCCGCGTCCGCGCACCTGAGCGTGCTCGGCACGAGCGGGCTCACGGCGTTCAATGGCCTGCTCAGGGTCGGCCACCCGCAACGCGGCGACACGGTGCTGGTGTCCGCCGCGGCCGGCTCCGTCGGTTCGCTGGTCGGCCAGATCGCAAAGATTCACGGTTGCCGCGCGGTCGGCATCGCCGGCGGGCCCGACAAGTGCAGGACGTTGCTCGACACTTATGGCTTCGAC
>JAJTCR010000493.1:1791-3240 GCA_021325695.1 Steroidobacteraceae bacterium
GAACCGCGACTTGGCGTCGCTGACACGGCTTTTGCGCGCAGCGTGCCCGGACGGAGTCGACGTGTACTTCGACAATGTCGGCGGCGTCTGCCTCGACGCCGCGCTCGCGGCGCTCGATCAACGGGCGCGGGTCGTCCTGTGCGGCATGATCGGCGAATACAACACGGACGGTGCCACGCACGGCATCCGCAACCTCTGGCAGCTCATCGCGCGCACCGCGACCATGACGGGCTTCCTCAACCGCGAGCACCTGGCGAACTGCGGCGCCGAACTGCAGCAGTTGCGCCAGTGGGTCGACGAAGGCCGGCTCCGATGGCAGGTGCACGAGGAGCAAGGCCTCGAGCGTTTTCACGCGGCCCTGCTGCAGGTGTTCGACGGCACGAACCGCGGGAGGCTCGTGCTGCGGGTCGGGCCCGGTTGACGCGTCTCACATCGCGAGGCGCCCGCCGTCGAGGATGATCGACTGGCCGACCACGTGACGCGCGGCATCGGACGCCAGGTACAGCATCGTCGCGGCGATTTCAGCGGGTTCCGCAATCCGTCCGTTGGGTGTCGCGAGGTCGAACGCGAGCGTCGCCTGGCGGCTGCGGCCGTCGGCGAGCGACTCGAGCATGCGGGTGCGGGTGCTGCCCGGACAGACGGCATTGACGCGGACGCCGTCGCTCGCCACTTCGAGCGCCGCGCAGCGCGTCAGTCCGAGCACCGCGTGCTTGCTCGCAACGTAGCCAGACACGCCGGTTGCGCCGACGTGACTACCGGTCGAGCCGGTGTTGATGACCACGCCGGAACGCTGCGCGCGCATGACCGGCAGCACGTGTTTCAGCCCCAGGAACACGCCGCGCACGTTGACCGCCATGACGCGGTCGAACACGTCCTCGGGATAGTCCACGAGCGGGACGACGGCGCCCTCGATCCCCGCATTGTTCACGAACACGTCGATGCGGCCGTGGCGCTCGAGCGTCCGCTCGACGTAGGCGCGGACCTGTGCGGAGTCGGTGACGTCCGCCGCGATGAAGAAGGCGTCACGGCCCTGGCCCGCGAGTTCCGCGACGACCGCCTCGCCCTCGGCGCGGTTGCGGTCGACGCAGACGATGCACGCGCCGGCGGCGGCGAACGCGAGACACGCCGCGCGACCGATGCCCGCGCCGCCACCCGTGACCAGCACGACCTTGTCCCGGAAGTCGAATTCCATGCGCTGTCTCCCATCGTCGATTGTGACTAGAATAGACGACCAGTCGGTCGGGAGATAGGCCGAACACGGCGGTGCTCGACTCGCGAGGAGGATCCCCGATGCCCGCATTGCAGGACAAGGTCGCCATCGTCACCGGGGCAGCCCAAGGGCTCGGCCTCGCGATCGCGCGCCGTTTCACCGAGGAAGGGGCCCGCGTATTGCTGGCCGACCTCAATGCCGAGGCGGTCGAGCGAGCGGCGGCCATGCTTGGACAGGCG
>JAJTCR010000100.1 GCA_021325695.1 Steroidobacteraceae bacterium
CGCCGCCGAATACTCCCGCCGGCCGCGACGGCGGTGCATCGGCGTCAAGCCGTCATCGGCCCATGAGACCGCGAACCACGCGGCCAGGGGGTTGCATGCGAACGTTCACTGCCCGGTTGCGCGTGGCCATCGTCGGGTCGTGGCTGCTGCTGCTGGGTGCCACCTCGGCGCAGGCCGCGAACACCCCACCGAACATCGACGGCACGCCCCCGACCGACGTCACCGCCGGGCAGCCGTACCTGTTCCAGCCGACCGCGAGCGACGCCGACGGTTCCAGGCTGCGTTTTTCGATCTCCGGCAAGCCGGCGTGGGCGACGTTCAGCACGTCCACCGGCAAGTTGGCGGGTACGCCGCAGGTCGCGCACGTCGGCGTGTATGCGAACGTCAAGATCAGCGTCAGTGACGGGCGCAACCTGGTGTCGCTGCCTTTGTTCTCGATCACCGTGCACTCGTCGCGCAAGGCGCGCTACGGCCACCACTTCGCGACGCGCTACGCCGACACGCCGGCCGACGCGGCGATGCTGTGCGAGCAGGTGGGCGTCGACGGCGTCGTCTGGCGCCGCACCTGGGGCGAAGTCGAGCCGACACCCGGCACGTACGACTTCTCGTCCTTCGACGCAGTGCTGGCGGCCATCGCCGGCTCACAGAATCCCGACTGCCAGCTCTGGCTGTTCGTCGAGTACAAGAGTTTTGCCAGCAGTCCGGTCAAGAACCCCTGCCCGGAGTACCTGCGGCTCGACTATTCCGCGCCGAACGCGGGCGGCAGCGGCGCATCGACGTGCTTCATGTGGGAGCCGGTCGTCGTGGAGGCATACGCGGCCATGATGCGCGCCGCGGCCGCGCGTTACGACGCGAACCCGCGCGTCGAGGGCCTGATAATGCAGGAGACGGCGCTGGGGTTCAGCGGCGCCTATTCGCAGGACGTCGCCGACGGAGGCACCTACACGGCGGAGGCGTGGCGCGACGCACTCGTGCAGCTCGTAAGCCAGTGCGGCAGTACGTTCGCGCGCAGCCGCTGTGTCTCGTTCCTGAACTTCATCCGCGGCGGGCAGCAGTATCTCGAGACCGTCGCCGCCGCGATCGCGGCCGTGCCGGACAATCGCGCGTGCGTCTCGGGCCCGGACCTGTTGCCCGACCAATCCGCGCTGTACGCCACCGAGTCGGCCGCGTACGAGGTGATCGTGCGACACGACGGGTGTCGCTCGAACAGTGCGCAGAACGCCTCGTATGACGTCGAAGGCTGCGACATGGACTGCATCTTCCGCTTCGGCGTGGGTGGCACGTTCGGCGATTTCCCCGAGACGGCGCCGCGCACGGGCGGGCTGTGCATCAACTCGTACCTGTTCTGGACTCACCGCGTCTTTCCGAGCAGCACCGGGCTCGACTGGACGGATGCGCTGCCGGTCATCGCGGCCTATCCGTACGGTGCGGCGTGGCTGGACCAGTGCGCGGGTGGCGGCGGATCACCCTGACGAAAGCTTCCCGGATTGCCGCTCAGTGCGACGCGAGCCAGCGCTCGAGCCGCGCGCTGCTGCCCGTCGGCAGGTGCAGGCCCAGCTTCGATCGCCGGAACAGGATGTCGTCGGCGGTGACGGCGAATTCCTCGCGGCGCAGGTACTCGATTTCGCGCTCGCCGAGGCCGGGCAACACGAACCCGCCGAGGTCGTCCATGCCGGCACAGCCGTCCAGCAACCGTTCGATGCGCGTGCCGTACGCGCGCGCATAACGGCCGAGCAACGCATCGTCGAGCCACGCGTAGCGGACCGCCGTGCGGGCGCGGAACGCGTCGAAGTCCGCGCCCGGCATGTCGCCGCCCGGCAACGGAGCGCGCTCGGTCCAGGACGGCGATGCGACCGCGCCGAGCGCTGCGCAGACCTGCCCGACCACGTCTTCGGCGAGCCGGCGATAGGTCGTGAGCTTGCCGCCATACACGGAGAGTAAAGCCGGCCCGCGGCGGTCGAAGTCGAACAGGTAGTCGCGCGTGACGCTCTTCGGGTCCTGCGTCGACGACGCGAGCAGGGGTCTAAGCCCCGCGAACGTCCAGACGACGTCGCGGCGCGTCAGCCGGCGGCCGAAATACCGCGTGACCGTCCCGAGCAGGTACTCGACTTCCTGCGGCGCGATCGCGGGTGCCGCAAGGTCGCCCGAGTATTCGCGCTCGGTCGTGCCGACGAGCGTGAAATCCCGCTCGAACGGGATCGCGAAGACCACACGGCCGTCCGGCGCCTGGAAGATGTACGCGTAAGGATGGTCGAACAACCGGCGCACGACGATGTGGCTGCCCTGGATCATGCGCGGGTGGTGCCGCGCAGGGCGCGGCGTGCAGTCGTCGAGGAACTGTGCCACCCACGGACCCGCGGCGTTGACGACGAATCGCGCCGTAAGCTGTTCCGAGCGCCCGTCCGCGTGCGCGAGCGTGGCGCTCCAGTTCTTGCCGACGGCGCGCAATTTCGTGCACCGCGTGCGCGTGAGCACGCGTCCGCCGCGCTCGCGCACGTCGATCGCGTTGGCGACGACCAGTCGCGCGTCGTCGACCCAGCCGTCGGAATACACGAAGGCGGTGTCGAAGCGCCCGTCGAGCGGCGCGCCCGCCGCGTGCCGACGCAGGTTCACCGTCTCCGAGCCCGCGAGGCGACGGCGGACGGCGAGGTGATCGTAGATGAAGAGACCGGCGCGGATCATCCACGCCGGCCGCAGGTGGCGATCGTGCGGCAGCACGAACCGCAGCGGC
Source organism: Steroidobacteraceae bacterium (assembly GCA_021325695.1). GTDB lineage: Bacteria > Pseudomonadota > Gammaproteobacteria > Steroidobacterales > Steroidobacteraceae > RPQJ01. The sequence continues at coordinate 2,732 of JAJTCR010000100.1, forward strand.
CACGCCAGGTGCGGCGCCGACGCGAGGACGACCTCGCGCTCGCGCAGTGACTTGCGCACCAGGCCGAAGTCGTAGAACTCGAGGTAACGCAGGCCGCCGTGGATCAGCTTGGTGCTCGCGGACGACGTGTGCGAGGCGAGGTCGTGCTGCTCGCAGAGCACCGTGCGCAGCCCGCGACCCGCGGCGTCCCGCGCGATGCCGGCGCCGTTGATGCCCCCGCCGACGACCAGCAGGTCGCAATCCGCTCGCGTGGGCCCGTTCTTCTTCGTCACCGATAGATCAGCACGTCGGCGCGTCGCTCGAGCCACGCCCGTTCGTCGTCTCGCGTGAGCGACTCGAGGTCCGCAGGTGTCGCGGCCGGATCGTCCACCCAGCGGCGCAACACCTCGCTGCCGTTGATCAGGTCGATCGCGAGGCGCCCGTGTTCGTATTCGTAGGGGAAGTCGCGCCAGATCTCGTAGTCGGGTCTCACCCGCCGCAGCGCCTTGAACGCGAGCGCCTGCAGCCGCCACGGGCGGAACGCCGCGTGTTCGTAGGCGCCGTCCTCGACGTGGACCTGCACCCCGGCGCAGAGCTGCCTCGCGTGCTTGTGGAATGTCGGCTCGAACCAGCACGGCCGCAGGCGGCAGCCCCGCAGCCACGCGGGCGCGAGCCGATGCATGTCCTCGAGCAGCCGCGGCACGTCGAGGTCGGGCGCGCCGAACACCTCCAGCGGGCGCGTGGTCCCGCGACCTTCCGACAGCGTCGTGCCCTCGAGCATGACCGTGCCGGGATAGCAGCGCGCCATCCACGGGTTCGGCGCGTTCGGGCTCGGGTTGACCCAGGTGCGCTCACCGAGCGGCCAGCCGTACCCGGGGGCCGCGTCGGGGCGCCAGTCCTCCAGCTCGATCACGCGGTAATCGACGTCGAGGCCGCAGCGCTGGATGAACCAGTGCCCCAGCTCACCGAGCGTGAGCCCGTGCCGCATCGGCATCTCGCCCGCGCCGACGAAACTTTCCCAGCCCGCGCGCAAGGTGAGGCCTTCCACCGGCCGGCCGATCGGGTTGGGGCGGTCCAGCACCCAGACGGCCTTGCCGTGCGCGGCCGCCGCCTCGAGCACGTAGCGCAGCGTCGTGATGAACGTGTAGATGCGACAGCCGAGGTCCTGCAGGTCCACCAGCAGCACGTCGAATGTGTCGAGCATCGCCGTGGTGGGGCGTCGCACGTCGCCGTACAGGCTGAACACGGGGATGCCGAGCGCGGGATCGACGAAGTCGGGCGACTCGACCATGTTGTCCTGCTTGTCGCCGCGGAGCCCGTGCTGCGGGCCGAACGCGGCCGCGAGCCGCACCTCGTCGCCGAGGCTCGCGAGCGCGTCGAGCGAATGCGTCAGGTTCGCCGTGACCGAGGCCGGGTGTGCGAGCAGCGCGACGCGGCGGCCGCGCAGGTCGCGCCGCAGCGAAGGTTCGTCACAGAGTCGATCGATGCCGAACCTCACGCGGTGGGATTCCCCACCGCGTCGCGCAGGAGGTCGCTGACGCCTTCGGAGGTGTGCCCGACCTGCAGCACGAAGCCGAGCCGATGGTGGAAATCCGGCTGTTCCGCGGGATGAGCCAGCGCCCAGTGGGTCAGCCGGCCGCTCTTCTCCTCGATGACCGCGGCGGCCCCGGCGCGGAGCGGCGAGCCCGGTCGCGGCATCGGCAGCTCCTCGAGGTACGTGACGGCTTCGAGCACCAGCCCGCGCGGCATCGGGCGCACCGCCACGCGCGGCGACCGCCTGACGTCGAGCGGCATCATGCCGCGCCGATAGCCGACGAAACCGTACATGGCCCATTCGCCCGACGGCGAGAAATTGAGTTCGCAATACGCCTCGCTGTCGGGCAGCGCGAGGAACACCTCGAAGCAGGTGTGCCGCCAGAGTTCGTCCGCGCGCGCCGGCTCGCGCGGCACCGGCAGCCGGACCTGCGACATGTCCGCGTCGAGCGCGAACGTGACCGCGAGCTTGCCGGCGCCGCCGATCCGCGCGCTGGCAGAGATGCCGCGCACCGCACCGCTCGTGCTCGAGGGGTGGCAGGCGAGGGCGACGGTCTGGGGCTTCGGTCTGTGCATCGCCGCGATTCTAGCCACCCCGCGTCATATTGGCTTGACGAGCGTGGGGTCGGGCCGCTCCATCCAGCGCAGGACCGCCTCCGCGAAGCGGTCACATTCCGCGATCGCGGTCTCCCAGGCGCGGATGCGCCCGGCGTGGTCGGGGCCGTAACGGTAGAAATCGCGACGATCGGGCAGCTTGCCGTTCGGCAGGGTCTTCAGGAACCCGGCCGACGGGGACACCAGCAGCACGTCGTCGAGCCAGGCGTGCGCGCGCGGTGCCTTGCGCCAGGGCAGGTGCTTGTCGAGCCAGCCCGGCGTCACGTAATCGTTGAAATGGGGATAGAACACGATTCGCCCGCCGTGACCCGTGAGCCGCGGGTACGGCAGCAGCAGGTGGTAGTCGACGAGCGCGCCGTCCCAGTAGTTGCCGTCGGGGGCGCCGACGATGTTGCGGACCGGAGACGCGAGCAGCGGGATCGTCCCGGAGGCGAGCAGTGCGTCTTCGGCGTTGTCGTCGGTCAGCGCCACGTTGACGAGGCCGAAATCGTCGAAGGCCGCGGCGCCGTCGAGCAGGCTCGGCCGTTCGCCACCGTGGAAGACCACGCGCTCGAGATATCCCGCGAGACGCCTGCGCGAAATCGCGTTGCTGACCACCGCCCGACCGAAGGCGAGCTTCGATGCGCGATCGTGCAGCGGTCCGCGCGCACGCGCGGTGACGATGCCGAGCGCCACGCCGGGCCGGACCTGCAGCGGCCCTGCGCCGCGTGCGGCGCGTGCGATCTGCCGGCAGGCCAGGCTGACCTCGGTGGGCCCGGGCCGCGTCGAATAGCACTGTCCGTGCACGTAGGCGTGCTGCACACGGTCGAGCGCCGCGAGCGGGTCGGGCTGCGCAAGTGCCGCCATGCGCCAGGCACCGACCGACGCGCCGATCAATTCGAGCGACGCGCCGTCCGGCAGCCAGCCCTCCCGCCACAGCATGCGGTCGAGCGGCAGCAGGGCGAGACCCTTGGGGCCGCCGGCCGCGGCCGGGACGCAGCAGACGTCGCCCGGCCGTAGCCCGCGCTGGCGCAAGTGACGCAGGGCGCCGGGACCGGCGCGGAGTTCGCTGCTCGTCGCCGAGCGTCGTCGCTCGCAGCCTGGAAAGTGGCTCGCCAAGCCACTCGCCTCGGCCGCGTTCGTCGCCACCGCACTGGCCTCTGGCGCAGTCCACAGCCTGTACGGCCGCCTCGTATTGCTGGGGCTCGTGTCGTGCCTGCTCGGCGACGTGCTGTTGATTCCCCCGGGTCGCGTGCAGGTCTTTCGCGCGGGTATCGTCGCCTTCCTCGCCGGGCACGTTGCATTCGCCGCCGCATTCCTGACGCAACCGATCGGTCCGGCGTGGCTGGCAGTTGGCGGCGCCGGCCTGGGGTTCGCGCTGTGGGCGGTGTGGCGCTGGTTGCGGCCGTCCGTACCGGCCGACCTGCGGCTGGCCGTCGCCGCCTATCTGGTCGTGATCGGGGCAATGGCCGCGCTCGCGCTCGGCGTTGCTGGTGGCGGCGGCCCTGCGACGGTCGCGATCGGCGCGCTCGCGTTCGCCGCCTCCGACGTCTCCGTCGCCCGTGACCGGTTCCAGCGCGAGGATTTCCTCAATCGCGCGTGGGGGTTGCCGTTGTACTACTGCGCGCAATTGCTGATCGCGTCGAGTCCTGCCCTGGTGGCGTGACCGTGTTCCTGCAACCCGAGGCGTCATTGCCCGACACCGCGCGCGTGCCCGCGCCGTGGACGCTGCGCGGACACGGATGGATCGTGCTGCTGCGCCTGCCGCGCACCGCGACGGCCCGCACGGCGTTCGTCGACCGCGAACTGCAGGGATCGCTGCGGGCGGCAATGTCGGCGTTGGTGTGCGTCGAGTACACGGACGCCCCGTGCGGCGCCTACCGCGAGCTGCTGTTCGTCCCGGGCACGATGCGCTTCCCGGACGGCCGGCGGCATCCGTCGATCAGCCGCATCCTCGTCTCGACCTGGACCAGCGTCGTCAACGGCCGGGAGAACTGGGGCATCCCCAAGGACCGCGCCGATTTCGACATCGTCCGGGGACGCGAACGCGACGGCTTCAGCGTCTCCGACCGCGGCCGCAACCTTTGCCACGTGGAATTCGAGACACCGCGCGGACCACGCCTGCCGTTTCGCACGTCGTGGCTGCCGGGGAGCTGGGGCACGCTCGCGCAGGTGCACGAAGGGAGGGCGTTCTACTACCAGCCTCGCGCGCGCGGATCGCTGCGACCCGCTCGCCTGCTGGACGGCCGCTACGACGGGACGCTGTTTCCGGACCTTGCCGCGGCGACCGTGCTGGCGTCGCTGCGGGTCGAGGATTTTTCGATGGAATTCCCCGTCGCGAGGATTGGGGAAGGGTCGCCCACGATGGTGTGAGCCCAGGCAACGGAAGCGTGCGTCGCCGCGACGTTCGATGCACGAGGCGAGTCGCCTCGCAGCGACCCGCCCCGGAGACCTCCGTGTCGACGAAGGGCGTCAGCCGACCTTCGCTCCATCCCGCACGGCGTGCAGCGCCTGCACGCTCGGGTTACCGACCTTGCCGACGGCCTTTTCGAGCGTACGGTCGAAGCAGGCCTTGTACTGGCTGCGCGCCTTCAATTCACGCGAGCTCGGTTCGTTGCCGCAGGCGCGCTCGGCTGCCGACGACAGTCGCGCGTAGAGCGCCTTCGCGCCTTCGGCCGAGGTCAGGTCGAGGTCCGCGTAGCGTACGACGACGTCGTCGTGCTTCTCCGCGGGGGCGGTGCCGGGTTCGCCTGCCTGCACCGCGAGGGCGAGGCCGAACGTGCCCGCGAAAGCGGCCACCGAGCCGATCATCCTTGTCCTGAAGTCCTGGCGGTTCATCGTACTGCTCCTGTGTGTCTTCGTTTCGCGCTTTCGTTCTTTCACCGCGCAGACAGTTTGATGCGCATGCCATGCGCACGTTCGTCGCTTCGTCGCGCGCGGCCGGCGCTTCGTCGCAGCGCCATCTGGTAAGGTGGGGAAAAGACGTGACGTGACGTGACGCAGGAAATCTTCTGGAAGCTCGCCTATACGGTGTTCGTCGTCGTGATCGTCGAGGTCTGGCGGCGGCATTACGGCTGGCGCAACCTGCTCTGGTTCTCGGACATCGCGCTGATCGGCGCGGTGCCGGCGCTCTGGCTCGAGAGCGCGGCCATCGCCAGCGTGCTCGCGGTCGCGGTGCTGCTGCCGGAGATTCTCTGGAACGTGGATTTCGGGCTGCGCCTGGTGCTGCGACGCCGGATCACCGGCCTGACCGACTACATGTTCGAGCGTGAGCGGCCGCGGCTGCTGCGCGTGCTGTCGGCGTTGTTCCACGTGCCGCTGCCCGTGCTGTTGCTCTGGATGCTGGCTGAGTACGGCTACGACCCGTCGGCAGGGCTGCCCGGGGCCGTCGTACTCGCGGCGATCGTGTTGCCCTGGAGCCGGGCGGTCGGCACGCCCGAGCGAAACATCAACTGGACCTTCGGACTCGGGGCAACGCGGACGCGACTGCCGGCGCAGCGTTACCTGGCGCAGCTGTTCGCCGGGTTCGTGCTCGTCGTGTTCATGCCGACACACCTGGGATTGCAGGCGTTGTTCCCGCCCCCGCCCTGAGCGGGATGGGCGCGTGCCGGATGATCGTTCGATCAGGTCGTGACGTCGCGACGCGGACCGATACCTACGGGATCCGCGCACGGTTTCGGAGAACACGGTTGCACCGCGCAGGCGACCGCTGCGTATAATTGCACCCAGCATCAAGACACGGGCGTTCGCGCCCGGCCAACCTGCCTTCCCGGGCAAGGTGGCTCGCACCGACGAGGTGCAGATGCGGCCGGCAGGCAACGAAGCGGGTGCACGCTCCTCGACCCTCCGGCGCGACATGGCGGCGGAGGGTTTTTTGTGTCTGGTCCAAACCCCTCGTCCAGTCCGGGTCGCGCCGCGCTGCCACCGGTCAGGTCGGAGCCCGAGGTCTGGAGACAGGATCATGACGCAGCAGTGGAATTCGGCGAACACGGCCCGTCGGGCGGCGCCCGCAACGCGGGCGACCGCGTCCATCGACGAGACGGAGGCGTACTTGCGCGCGGCAGGGCGACGCGGTGCGCCGCACGCGCTCGTGGGCGAGGCGCTCGTCCGCTACTGGCGATTCGTCGCGAACTCGACGGTCTCCGAGCGCGAAGCGGTCGTGCGGGCGTTGCGCGCCGACATCGCGACCGGGCACACCACCGCCCGCGCGTACGTGCCCGTGGCCCTCGGCGAACCGGATTTTGCGCTGGCGCGCGCTGCGACGCGGGCGTACGT
>JAJTCR010000101.1 GCA_021325695.1 Steroidobacteraceae bacterium
GGACCAGGCTTCGACGAACGCCCGCATGGCGGCGGTCTCGAACAGCACGAGGATGGGGTCGGTGGACACGACGTTCGACGCGACCGCCGGCGCCAGGGACGTTGCCCAGACGAACGCGGGCAGCCAGGGTCGCTGCGCGCAGAGGCGACGCCCGAGGCCGAAGACGAGCACGCCCGTGCCGATGTACGCGAGCGCGCTCGGCAGGCGTGCGGCCCATTCGTTGTGTCCCAGCAGCGCGAAGCTCGCGGCGATCGCCCAGTAGGTCATCGGCGGCTTGGTCAGGTGCGCGTGTTCCCCGTCGATCGTGGGGACGAGCCAGTCGCCACTCTCGTGCATGTTGACGCCGGCGGAGGTATAGCGGCCTTCGTCGGGTTCCCAGATGCCGCGCGTGCCCTGGAACGCGAAGGCGACGACGACGAGCAGCGCCAGCAGCCAGGCCAGGCCACGCGACGAGGCGACGGCGGACTCGGTCACTTCCTGAACAGCCAAAGCAGGACACTCACGACGATGCTCACCACGATCATCGTCGTGAACGGCGCGAAAAACCGGAATCCGGGTTTATCGATCACGACGTCGCCGGGCAGCCGGCCGAACGGGAGCTTCGACAGCCAGGGCCACGCCAGGCCGGCCACGACCAGGAGACCGCCGACGACGAGGAGCAGCCGCTGCATGATGCGGATTGCCAGGCCAGTTTCAGAGACTGCTGAACACGCGAACGCGGTGACGGTGGTAGGGCAGGACCTCGAGCAGCTCCCCTTCGCGCAGCCGCGCCTGGATGCCGCGCCACCACTCGGCCGTCAGGATCTCGGCGTGCGCGTCGAGAAACACCTGCTTCAGGTGCGGGTCGAAGCCTAGGAAGTTGATGAACGTCTCCGGGAACACGTCGTTCTCGCCGACGTAGAACCACGCGTCGGCCCGCATCTCGTCCTCGTCGTGCTCCGCCTGCGGGATTTCCCGGAAGCGGCACTCAGTGACCAGGCAGAGCTCGTCGTAGTCATAGAAGATCACGCGGCCGTGCCGGGTGACGCCGAAGTTCTTGAGCAGCAGGTCGCCGGGAAAGATGTTCGTGACGGCGAGGTCACGGATCGCCTGGCCATACTCGATCACGGCCTTCGCGGCGAGTTCGCGCGGCGCTTCGCGCAGGTACAGGTTGAGCGGCGTCATGCGCCGCTCGACGTACATGTGATCGAACACGAGTTCGTCGCCCTCGACCTGCACGGTGCGCGCGGCTTCCTTCTCCAGTTCCGCGAGCAGGTCGGCGGAGAATCGAGCCTTGGGGAAGTTGATGCGCCGGAATTCCTGCGCGTCGACGAGGCGACCCGCGCGATCGTGCTTGAACACGAGCTCGTACTTCGACAGCACGTCCTCGCGCAGGATGTTCTTCTGGTAGGGGAACTTGTCGCGGATCAGCTTGAAGACCACGTCGAACGACGGCAGCGTGAAGCAGATCATCACCAGGCCGCGCTCCCCAGGCGCCAGCACGAACTTGTCCTCGGAGAGCTGCAGGTGCTTGAAGAGTTCGCGATACCGCTCCGTCTTGCCTTGCTTGGCACGCCCGAGCACCGTGAAGAGCTCGCTGACGGGCTTGAGCGGCAGCATCGTCTTCAGGAACTTGACCACCTCGCCCACGTGCGCCAGGTCGACGTGGAAATACGAGCGCGTGAAGCTGAACAGGATGCTGACGAGGCCCGGCTCGAGCATGATCGCGTCGACCACGACGCCGCTCTCGAGGTTGCGCAGCGCCACCACGAAGGGCGCGGTCCAGCCGTGGCCGTTGACGCGACCGACGAGGTAGGCGCGCGTCATCTGGTAGAAGACTTCCTTGATGACCTCGATCGACTCGATCTCGCGCTGCCCGGGCGCGTTGCTCGCGAGCCGCGCCTTCAGCTCGTCCGAGACCATCTTCACGCTGCGTTCGAAGTTCCGATACGGCGTGCGGAAGCGGTAATCGGCGAGGAGTTCCTCGGCCAGCAGCTCGATGTCGCCGCGCACCGGGTAGCGGCGCGTCTCGACGTGCGTGTGCGTGCTGGCGAGCGGGTCGAGGTCGAGCGCGACGAACTCGATCGCGGGGTCGACGCCGACCGTGCCGAACGTCTTGCGCGTGACGGAGCTGAAGAAGGTCTTGGTGAACTCGCTGTCGGGCAGCGGGTCGATGATCGCGTCGAACCTGCGCTTGATGGCCGACCAGACCGCGCGCTCGTGCACGTCGTCGCCGAGTCGGTGACGCATGAGCTCCACGGTGCCCTGCACGTACTTGTCGTAGAGCTCGATGCGCTCGACCGCGTCCTTCTGGCTGCCGCGCCAGTCGCGCGCCTCGAAGCGCTGGCGTGCGCGCTGCGTCACCGCGCGGAAGTCGCTGTTGTAGTCCGCGAACGCGTCGACCAGCAGCTGCGCGCAGTCCTGCACCAGCGTGTCGCGCGAGCTGGGCTGGGCGACGGTCAGGTTCATCGACTCCTTGCCCCCAGGGGCCCCGACGGGCTCGCGCGGGCGACGAGGCGGCAACGCGGACGCCGGGTTTCGATCCGGGGAGCGTCACGAGCCACGGATGGCGAAGGCGAGCCGCCAGGGACGGCTTCACGGCGCCTCCCCGGATCGAAATCCGGGGGCCGCGTTGCCGCATGCGACCTGCCTCGCTGAGCCCCGGCCGCTGGCACGATCAGAGGTTCGCGATCAGCTTGTCGCCGAACTCACTGCACTTGACCTCGGTCGCGCCTTCCATGAGACGGGCGAAGTCGTACGTGACGGTCTTCTGGCCGATCGTCTTGTCCATGGCGGAGATGATCGCATCGGCCGCCTCGTACCAGCCCATGTAGCGCAGCATCATCTCGCCCGAGAGGATGACCGAGCCCGGGTTGACCTTGTCGAGGTTGGCGTACTTGGGCGCGGTGCCGTGGGTGGCTTCGAACACGGCGTGGCCGGTGACGTAGTTGATGTTGCCGCCCGGCGCGATGCCGATGCCGCCGACCTGTGCCGCGAGCGCGTCCGACAGGTAGTCGCCGTTCAGGTTCATGGTCGCGATGACGTCGAACTCCGCGGGGCGCGTCAGGACCTGCTGCAGCGTGATGTCGGCGATCGCATCCTTGATGATGACCCTGCCGGCCTTCTTCGCGGCGTCCTGCTCGGCGTTGGCTTCCTTTTCGCCCTTCGCCGCCTTGGTGCGCTCCCACTGGTCCCAGGTGTAGGTCTGCGCGGCGAACTCGCGTTCGGCCAGGGCGTAGGCCCAGTTCCGGAACGCGCCTTCCGTGAACTTCATGATGTTGCCCTTGTGCACGATCGTGACGCTCTCGCGCTTGTTCACGATCGCGTATTCGATCGCCGCGCGGAACAGGCGTTCGGTGCCCTCCTGCGACACGGCCTTGATGCCGATGCCGGAGGTGTCCGGGAACCGGATCTTGCCGTAGAGTTTCGGGAACGCTTCCTTGAACAGCTTCTTGAACTTCTCGTTGTCGGCGCTGCCGGCCTCGAACTCGATACCGGCGTAGATGTCCTCGGTGTTCTCGCGGAAGATCACCATGTCGACCTTGTCCGGCGCCTTGACCGGCGAGGGCACGCCGCGGAACCAGCGCACCGGCCGCAGGCAGACGTAGAGGTCGAGCATCTGGCGCAGTGCGACGTTGAGCGAGCGGATGCCGCCGCCGATCGGGGTCGTGAGCGGTCCCTTGATCGAGACGAGGTACTCGCGGCAGGCCTCGACGGTCTCGTCGGGCAACCAGGTGTTGAACAGGTCGTTCGACTTCTGGCCGGCGTACACCTCCATCCAGTGGATCCGCCGCTTGCCCGCGTAGGCCTTCTGGACGGCCGCATCGAGCACGCGCACCGAGGCGCGCCAGATGTCGGGTCCGGTGCCGTCGCCTTCGATGAAGGGAACGACCGGCTGGTCGGGAACGACGAGCTTGCCGTTCTCGATCGTGATCTTCTGCCCTTGTGGGGGCACGTTGAGCTTGATCGCGGTGGACATCGAATCGGGCTCCGAGGATGTTGTGACGCGAAAATTCGGGGCCGGGATGCTAGCACAGCGACCCGCACCGGGCGCGGCTGGCCGGCGGCGGTTCGAACCGGTTCGCGGGCTGCAGCAGCGGGCGCGGGCTAGGGACTTGCCGCAGTTTTACGATGGCGGGGAGCAATCTGCTTGCCCGGCCGGTCTGACCGCTGTACGTTCCGCTCTCGATTTCTGGACGGTGTCTCGATTGCACTTGTTCGCCCTCGACCGGATCCGCAGACGACAGCGCCCCCTGACACGGGCGGTGCTGGCGTTGTTCTGCCTGGTCTGGCTGCAGGCGGCCCTCCTGCCCTGCGCGATGGCGCTCGTGCCGGGCGGCATGGCGGGCGCGCAGGCCGAGCACTGTGCGTACTGCCCACCCAGCGACGGGCCGCGCGACGGCCCTGTAACGGACACCGGTTGCGCCTACCCTGACGGCCCGCAGGTCGACTCACGCGGCGCGCTCGTCGCACCGTTGCTGATCGCCATGCCGGCCGTGAGCTACGTGCTCGACGTGAGCGCCATGGTTCCAGAACAGCTCATCGACGAGCATCGCCTGCCCGACCGCGCGGGTCCTCCGCTCGCGGTCACGTACTGTCGCTTCCTGAAATAGCCGGACACCGCCGTTTGCGTCCGTCGCGCGTCACGTTCCGTGACCGCGGCGTCTGCCGATCTGCCGGAGTCCGCCATGTCCCGAATCCGTACATTGGTCGCGCGAGTCGCGCTGCTCGCAGGCACCTTGCTCGTCCTGGCGCCGGGCGCACCGGCGCGCGGCCAGGACCTCACGCTCGCCGAAGCCGAACGACTCGCGCTCGCACGCGATGCCATGACGCGAGAAATGCGCGCGCAGGCCCAGGCCATGCGCGAACGCGCGGTCATGGAAGGCCAGCTGATGGATCCCGAACTACGCTTCGGTGCCGTCAACGTACCGGTCGACTCGCTCAGCCTCGACGATGAGGACATGACGATGCTCGAAGTCGGGCTGAGCCAGGAATTCCAGCCGGGCAAGACGCGTCGGTTGTCCCGCCAGCAGATGGAGCAGCTCGCCGCGGCGATGGACGCCACGGCGGGCGATCGCGAGCGCCTGGTGCGCCGCGAGTTGCGCAAGCTCTGGACGCAGCTTGGTTACGTCCTCGCGGCGCGCGAAGTGCTCGACTCGCAGACGACGTGGGTCGAGCAGATGCGCCGGTCGGCGCGCGCCCGCTATGCCTCCGGCGAGGGCAAGCAGCTCGACGTGCTGCAGGCCGGCCTCGAGGCCGCGATGCTGCGCGAACAGCAGCTCGACCTCGACCGCGACGAGTCGATGTACCGCTCGCAGCTCTCGTTCTGGCTCGACGCCGACGACGCCGCGCGAGCACGCCCGGGCGCCATTGGCCCTCGCGCCGAACTGCCGCCGCTCGCGACCCTCGAGGCGCGGCTGGCCGGGCACCCGACCCAGGTCGATTACGAGCGACGCAGCGATGCCGCGCGCACGGCCGTCCAGGTCGCGAGCGAAAAACGCAAACCGGGCTGGATGCTCGACCTGAGCTATGGCTTCCGCCAGGGCGACATGCAGGTCGCGATGGACGGCGTCGCCGAACCGCGCCCCGACATGCTGAGCCTGATGGTGTCGATGGACCTGCCGCTGTTCGCGCGCAACCGCCAGGACCGCGACGTGGCCGCGGCCCGGCTGGAGGAACGCGGGCTGCACGAGCGGCACGAGGACCATCGCCGCGAGCTGCAGGCGATGCTCGTGGAGGCGTGGAACGTCGCGCAGCGCACGGCGGAACTGGAGCGATTCTACGAGGACGAATTGCTCCAACTCGCCGAGCAATCGGTCGAGGCAGCGCTGCTGGCGTGGCGTTCGAACCGCACGATGATCGACGACGTGGTGATGGCACGCCGCGTCGCGACCGAAA
>JAJTCR010000102.1 GCA_021325695.1 Steroidobacteraceae bacterium
GGCGACGATCTCCGACTCGCCCTCCGCGACGTCGAACGGCGCGCGGTTCGTTTCCGCCACGCCCGAGATGAAGTAGACGACGAGCAGCGGCGCGAGCCAGAACCAGTACCAGCTCAGGGGCCCACCCGACTGCGCCGCGACGATCTTGCCGAGGTTGAGCGAGCCGGCGGCCATCACGACGCCGACGAGCGCGAACCCCATCGCGATCTCGTAGGCAACGATCTGCGCGGCCGAGCGCATTGCGCCGAGGAACGCATACTTGGAGTTCGCGGCCCAGCCGGCGAGGATGATGCCGTAGGCGCCGAAGCCTGCAAGGGCGAGGATGTAGAGCACGCCCGCGTCGACGTCGGCGACCGAGAAGCCCGGCCAGAGTGACATCACGGCCCACGCCGCGAACGCCGGCGTCAGTGTCAGCAGCGGCGCGACCACGAACAGGAAGCGGTTCGACCGCGCCGGGATGACGACTTCCTTGAGCAGCAGCTTGATCACGTCGGCGAACGGCTGCAGCAGGCCATACGGGCCCACGCGGTTCGGGCCGATGCGCACCTGCATGTAGCCGATGACCTTGCGCTCCGCGAGCGTCAGGTACGCCACGCTCAGGATCACGGTGATCGTGATCGCGAGGATCTGCGCGACCGTGACGATCGTGGTACGCAACCAGTCCGGTTGCGCCATCCACAGGGAGCCGATCGAGTCGATCATGCGTTCCCGCCCCGCGGCGCGGCCGCCGACCGACCGTCCGCCGTCGCCTGCAGTGGTGCCGAACGCCGCACGACCGCGTCGACCTGGTAGATGCCCACCTCGCGGGTCACGTCCATCGAGGCGAGACGCCCCGCGGCGAACGGGGACCCCACGGTGATGGCACCGGCGTAGGCGGCGAGTTCACGCTGCAGTTCGTCGCGGACGTCTTCGGAGCTCGAATAGTCGAAGCCGGGCAGGCCGAGCAGGTTGCCGAGCACGCGCAGGATCTTCCACGCCGGGCGCGCCTCGCCCGCCGGACGCGCGGCGCCGGCCACGCTTTGCCAGCACCCTTCCACGTTGACCCAGGTGCCCGACGTCTCGGCGAAGACGGCGCTGGGCAAGATCACGCTCGCGACCGACAGGATCTCTTCACTGGCGTACGGCGTGATCGCGACGACACAGTCGGCGCCCTTGAGCGAGGCCTCGGTGGTCACACCCGGCACCACATCGCCACTTTCGATGCCGCCCACGAGCAGGTACGCCTTGAGCCGCGCCGCGAGCATGTCGGCCGCGTTGAGCCCGGGGTTCGGGACGGGCCGGCCGCCGGCCGTGCGATGCGGCAGCACGCCCGCGAGCGCGGCGCCGACACCGTTGCCGCCTTCGGGCAGGTAGCCCAGCTTCGCGCCGGTGACGGCCGCGAGCGCCTGGGCGAGCGACCGGAGCTCGGCATACGCGATGTGCCGCTGCGCGAGTGCGCCGAGCAGCACGACCTTGAGCTCACCGGCGCCGAGCGCGGACGCCACTGCTTCGTGTTGCGACGTCGGCGTGAGGCCCTCGAGCGACGCCGCCACGGTGGCCGGTGCCGGCTTGCCGGCCGCGCGCAGCGCCGCGAGCAGCACCGCCGCGAGGTGCTGCGCCATGCCGTAGCCGTTGCTCGTGAGCTGGGCCACGACCGGGAACCGCAAGTCGAGCGGCCGCGGATTGATGAACGCCACCTGCGCGCCACGGCGCACCGCGCCCTGGCGAATCCGGTGCGCGATCAGCGGCACTTCCTTGCGCACGTCGCAGCCCACCAGGAGCACGCTCGCGGCCTGCTCGAGCTCGGCGATCGAGCAGCCGAGCGTCGGCGCCACCGGCTCGTGGGCCTGGTCGCGGAAATCGACGCGGCGCAACCGGTGGTCGATGTTGTGCGTGCCGAGGCCGCGCGCCAGCTTCGCGGTCAGCGCAAGCTCCTCGAGCGTGCCGATCGGCGACGCGAGGACACCGAGTTGTCCCGGTCCGGCCTCGCGCACGACCTGCCGCAGGCCGTTTGCCGCGGTCTCGAGCGCCGTCTCCCAGTCGACCTCGCGCCACGTGCCGGCGTCCTTGACCATCGGCCTCGACGCGCGATCGGGCGCATAAAAGCCTTCGTAGCTGAAACGGTCGCGGTCGGCGATACAGGTCTCGTTGATCGCGTCGTTCGCTCGGGGCACGACGCGCATCAGGCGCCCGCGCAGCACGTGGCCGTGCAGGTTGGTGCCGACGCAGTCGTGCGGCGACACGAGCGGCGCCTGCGTCATTTCCCAGGCGCGCGCCCGATACCGGTAAGGTTTGTTGTTCAGCGCGCCCACCGGGCAAAGGTCGATGATGTTCGCGGACAGCTCGTGCTCGATGTTCTGCTCGATGAACGTCGAGATCTGCGTCATCTCGCCGCGCCCGATCGTGCCGAGCGCCGGGGCGCCGGCAATCTCCTGGCCGAAACGCACGCAGCGCGTGCAGTGGATGCAGCGCGTCATGTCGGTCGAGACCAGCGGGCCCAGGTCCTGGTCCTTGAACACGCGCTTGCGCTCGCTGTAGCGCGAGACGTCGCGGCCAAAACCCATCGCCAGGTCCTGCAGCTCGCACTCCCCGCCCTGGTCGCAGATCGGGCAATCGAGCGGGTGGTTGATCAGCAGGAACTCCATCGTCGCCTTCTGCGCCGCGATCGCCTTGGGCGACTTCGTGAAGATCTTCATGCCCTCGGCGACCGGTGTCGCGCAGGCGGGCATCGGCTTCGGCGCCTTCTCGACCTCGACCAGGCACATGCGGCAGTTGGCTGCGATGCTGAGCTTGTCGTGGTAGCAGAAACGCGGGATGTACGCGCCGTGCTCGTCCGTCGCCTGGATGATCATGGCGTTCTTGCGGGCCTTGACCGGCACGCCGTCGACTTCGATGTTGACCAGCTCTTCGCTCATGGTGCTCTTAGGCTCAGGCCGCGGTCTTGCGAGCCCCGACGATGCTGTGGCCGTGTTCCACGTAGTGCTCGAACTCGTGCCGGAAATGACGGATGAAGCTCTGCACGGGCCAGGCCGCGGCGTCGCCCAGTGCGCAGATCGTGTGGCCCTCGATCTTGTTGGCGACGTCGACCAGCATGTCGATGTCGGCCTGGCGTCCCTCGCCCGCCAGGATCCGCTTGAGCGTGCGATTGAGCCAGCCGGTGCCTTCGCGGCAAGGCGTGCACTGGCCGCACGACTCCGCGTAGTAGAAGCGCGAGAGCCGCTCGAGCACCTTGACCATGCAGGTGGTGTCGTCCATCACGATCACGGCGGCCGACCCCAGCGACGAACCCGCCTTCTTGAGCGAGTCGTAGTCCATGTTGGCGGCCATGATCTTGTCGGCGGGCAGCACGGGCACCGAGGAGCCGCCCGGGATCACGGCCTTGAGCGGGCGGCCGCCCCGCATGCCGCCCGAGATCTCGAGCAGCTCGGTGAACGGGATGCCGAGCGGCAACTCGAAGTTGCCGGGCCTGGCGACGTGACCGGAGACGGAGAAGATCACGGTGCCGCCCGAGTTCGGCGGCCCGAGGCCCGCGAACCAGTCGGGACCCTTGCGCAGGATCGTCGGGACCGACGCAAAACTCTGCGCGTTGTTGATCGTGGTGGGCTTGCCGTAGAGGCCGAAATTGGCGGGAAACGGCGGCTTGAAGCGCGGCCGGCCCTGCTTGCCCTCGAGCGATTCCAGCAGCGCGGTCTCCTCGCCGCAGATGTAGGCGCCCGCGCCCACGAAGGTGTAGAGGTCGAAGTCCACCCCCGAACCCTGGATGTTCTTGCCGAGCAGGCCAGCCGCGTAGGCTTCCTGCAGCGCCGCCTCGAAGCGCGGGATCGGCTCGGCCATGAACTCGCCGCGGATGTAGTTGTAGCCCACGGTCGAGTTCGTCGCGTAGCCGCCGATGGCCATGCCCTCGATCAACGCGTGCGGGTTGTAGCGCAGGATGTCGCGGTCGTGGCAGGTGCCGGGCTCGGACTCGTCCGAGTTGCAGACCATGTACTTCTGCACCGGGGAATTTCGCGGCATGAACGACCACTTGAGGCCGGTCGGGAACCCGGCGCCGCCGCGGCCGCGCAAGCCGGAGGACTTGACGGCCTCGATGACCTGCTCGCGCGCCGGCTTCTCGGCGAGGATTTTCCGCCACGCCTCGTAGCCGCCGATCTTCACGTACGTCTCGAGCTCCCACGGCCGCTCGTACTTGAGCGGCTCGAAGCAGACGAGGTTCATGCGATCGGTCCAGTCGGCCACGACGAGGCTCCTGCGCGAAACGGGCTGTGCGTTACTTGTGGTCGTCGAGAATCCGGTCGACCTTCTCGGGCGTCAGGTTCTCGAAGTACACGTGGTTCACCATCATCATCGGCGCGCCGTTGCAGGCGGCAAGGCATTCCTCCTCCTGCTTGAGGTAGAAGCGGCCGTCCGGCGTGCTCTCGCCGACCTCGATGCCGAGCCGGCGCTGGATGTGCGTGAGGATCGACTCGCCGCCGCAGAGCATGCACGAGATGTTCGTGCACACCGAAATGTGGTGACGGCCGGTCGGTCGGGTCTCGAACATCGAGTAGAACGTCGCCGCCTCGTACACCTGGATCGGCGGGATGCCGAGGTACGCGGCGACCGCGTCCATCGATTCGGTCGGCAGGTGGCCCTTCTCGTGCATGACCGCGTGCAGCGCCGAGATGACGGCGGAGCGCGGGCGATCGGCCGGGAACTTGGTGCGCCAGTGGTCGATCTCCTCGCGCACGTGCGCGGAGAGCGCCTCGCCGGTGTCGTGCGGATGCGCTTCGCTCATCGATCGATTTCTCCGAACACGATGTCCAGTGTGCCGATCACCGCGACCACGTCGGCCAGCATGTGACCCGTCGTCATTTCCTCGAGCGCGGCGAGGTGCGGGAACCCCGGCGCCCGGCACTTCACGCGATAGGGCTTGTTGGCGCCGTCCGAGACGAGATAGATGCCGAACTCGCCCTTCGGCGCCTCGACGGCCGCGTACGCCTCGCCCTCGGGCACGCAGTACCCCTCGGTGAACAGCTTGAAGTGATGGATCAGCGATTCCATGTCGCCCTTCATCTGCTCACGGGTCGGCGGCGTGATCTTGTGGTCGTCGACCATCACGGGGCCGGGGTTGGCCCTCAGCCACTCGACGCACTGGCGGACGATGCGGTTCGACTGGCGCAGTTCCTCGACGCGCACGAGGTAGCGGTCGTAGCAGTCGCCGTTGACGCCCACCGGGATGTCGAAGTCCATCCTGTCGTAGACGGCATACGGCTGCTTCTTGCGCAGGTCCCAGGCAATGCCGGAACCCCGCAGCACGGGGCCCGTGAAACCCAGGTTCATCGCGCGCTCGGCCGTGACCACGCCGATGTTGACCGTGCGCTGCTTCCAGATGCGGTTGTCGGTCAGCAGCGTCTCGTACTCGTCGACGGCCTTCGGGAACCGGTCGGTGAAGTCCTCGATGAAGTCGAGCAATGAACCGGCTCGCGCTTCGTTGAGACGGTCGATCTCCTTGCGGCTCCGGAAACGCGACGGCGCGTACCGCGGCATCGTGTCCGGCAGGTCCCGGTACACGCCGCCCGGCCGGTAATACGTCGCGTGCATCCGCGTGCCCGAGACTGCCTCGTAGCAGTCCATGAGGTCCTCGCGCTCGCGGAAGCAATACAGGAACATCGTCATCGCGCCGATGTCGAGGCCGTGCGCGCCGAGCCACATCAGGTGGTTCAGGATGCGCGTGATCTCGTCGAACATCGTCCGGATGTACTGCGCCCGGATCGGCGCCTCGATGCCGAGCAGTTTCTCGATGGCGCGCACGTACGCGTGCTCGTTGCACATCATCGAGACGTAGTCGAGCCGGTCCATGTAGCCGATCGACTGGTTGTACGGCTTGGACTCGGCGAGCTTCTCGGTGCCGCGGT
>JAJTCR010000494.1 GCA_021325695.1 Steroidobacteraceae bacterium
GTCCCCGAACGGCCGCGCGGGCCGAGGCGTCCGCGATCCGCGCGTGGTCGGCCTCGGTTTCGTCGAGCACGAGGTCGCCGAGGTCCTCGAGCCACAGGTCCCGGCCGATCTCGAGCCCGCATTCGGTCGTCGCGTTGCCGAACTGCTGGTAACGTTGCCAGGCGCGACGGATGGCGCCGGGGCCCAGCGCGGCGCCGCGGCGGTACGAGGAATTGACGTCCGTCGGCAGGCCGAGGAGCTGGATGCGCATCGCAGGATTGTCCCGGAGCCGATCGATCGCGGCAACGCTGCTCGCGCTCATGGCGACAGCGGCGTTGGCGCCGCCCGGTGCGCGGGCCGCGGACACGCTCGAGACCGACGTGACGCGAGAGGGCCGCGTGCTGCACGTGCGCGCGACGCTCGGCGCGGACGCGTCGACGGCGATTTGCTATGCGGTGCTCGTGAGTGCGCCGGGCGAGCCGATCGTGCTGCGACAGGTCGGCGAAGCGAGTGCGGGGCCTTTCGATTACACGCTCGACGTGACGCTCGCGGTGCGCGAGCACCCACCGGAGCGCATCGAGTTCGAGCGCCTGGAAGGCAACCTGCGCCAGATGAAGGGCAGCTGGACCGTCGCCGGCACCGCGACCCATTGCGACATTGCGTACCTTGCCGACATCGAGCCCGCATTCTGGGTGCCGCCATTGATCGGACCGGTGCTGATGCGCAACCGGGTCGAGAAGCAGCTCGAGGGCGTGTTGCAGGAAGTGCGGCGTCGCATGCCGGCCGCCGGTTCACCTTGAAACCGGGCCACGCATCGGTCACCACTTCGCGCCCATGACGGCCGGGACCGCACCCGACAAGACCCTGCTGGTCGTCTACCACACGATGACCGACGGCACCCGGCAGATGGCCGAGGCTGCCGTGCGCGGCGCGCGGGCCGCGGGCGACGGCGTACACGTACGCCAGTTGCTCGCCGCGGAGGCGCAGGCCGGGGACGTGCTCGCCGCCGACGGCTACCTGTTCGCGACACCGGAGAACCTCGCCTCGATGAGCGGCATGATGAAGGACTTCTTCGACCGCACGTATTACGCCGCGCTCGACCGCATCAATGGACGGCCCTACGCGACCTTGATCTGCGCGGGCAGCGACGGTGAAGGCGCGGCCCGGCAGGTCGAGCGCATCGCGCTCGGCTGGCGACTGAAACCGGTGGCGCCCGTCACGATCGTCATCACGCACGCACAGACGCCGGAGCGGATCCTGGCTCGCAAGGTCATCGACGCCGCAGACCTTCAGCGCTGCGAGGACGTCGGGGCGACCCTCGGCGCCGGCCTGGCGCTCGGCGTGTTCTGATCGGCGTTCGGGCAGCCGGACGATTCAATTGAGCACTGGATATCCGCGGCCGGCGACGCACCGCTTGACGATGCGCTGCTTTTCGCGATCGGCATCCAGCGCGGACCACGCAGCCCCGCTGATCGCGCCCGTGCCGGCGCCTTCCGTGGCGCGGCCATGGATCGACCCGACGGCAGCGCCATACGCGCCGCCGGCGACCGCCCCCTTGGCGGCACCGGCAGCCATGTTCACCTGTGCCGCGTACTGCTGGCACTCCGCGAGATCGCGCCGGTAGGCCGCCATGTCGACGCCGCGCGTATCGATGACCGGCCCGGGGTGGGCAGCGCACGCAGCGAGGATCATGGTGACGGCCTGCATGGGAACGAGCCGAACCAACTGATGCATCGGAGCCTCCTCACGCTGGACGAGACGGGGCAACCTTCATCGAACGCGCGGCAAGGCCCGACGTTGACGAAACACGCGCGGATCGGCCGAGGTCGGCGGCGGTGCGGCACGCCTGCCGGTTGTGCGATCCTTCGCCGCCCACGGGCCGGTCGCGCCCGTTCCGAAGCGATGACACTCCTGGGGATGTGACCTTGAGCGCGCTGCCACGACTGGTGCGCACGATCGACCGGATCAACGAATGGACCGGCCGCGTCGTCGCCTGGCTGACGCTCGGCTGCGTGCTGACCTGTTTCGGCGTCGTCGTGATGACGAATGGACCGGCCGCGTCGTCGCCTGGCTGACGCTCGGCTGCGTGCTGACCTGTTTCGGCGTCGTCGTGATGCGGTACGCCTTCGACGTCGGCCACCCGTGGATGCAGGAGCTTTACGTCTGGCAACACGCGATCGTGTTCATGGTCGGCGCCGGGTACACCATGCTCCACCGGGGCCACGTGAATGTCGACGTCGTCTACGGCCGCATGAGCGCCCGCGGCCGCGCCTGGGTCGACGTGCTCGGCACGCTGTTCTTCCTGTTTCCATGGCTTGTCGTGCTCGCGGTGACGTCCGCGCCCTTCGTGCTCTCGTCCTGGGCGATCCGTGAAACGTCCAACACGCCGGACGGCATGCCTGCGCTGTACCTGCTCAAGTCGACGCTCTGGGTCTTCTGTGCGCTGCTGTTCCTGCAGGGGCTCGCGCTGGTGGTGCGGCGCACGCTGTTCCTGGCCGGGCGCCCGATGGAAGATCACGACGAGGACAAGGTCACCGATGAGCGCCTCTGACCGTCGAGCAGGACGGTGCGCCGCATGAGTGCCGTGGTGGTCGGCGAAGTGCTTTCGGTCGCGATGTTCGCGGGGACCGTGCTCGCGATCCTGGCGGGTTATCCCGTCGCATTCACGCTCGCGGGTGTCGGCCTGGCCTTCGCGGCGCTCGGCATCGCCTGCGGCGTGTTCGACGTCGCGATCCTCTCGGCGCTGGTCGGGCGCTATTTCGGCACGATGACCAATGAAACGCTCGTCGCCGTGCCGTTGTTCGTGTTCATGGGCGTGATGCTCGAGCGCTCGAAGATCGCCGAGGCGCTGCTCACGACGATGGGCGAGTTGTTCGGCTCCCTGCGCGGCGGGCTGGGCTATTCGGTCGTGATCGTCGGCGCCTTGCTCGCGGCCTCGACCGGCATCGTGGGCGCCACCGTCGTCACGATGGGCCTGCTGTCGCTGCCCGCGATGATGCGCGCGGGGTACGACCCTAAGCTTGCCGCCGGGACGATCTGCGCCGCGGGCACACTCGGGCAGATCATCCCGCCGTCGACCGTGTTGATCTTCGTCGGCGACATCCTGCAGGGTGCGAACCAGCAGGCGCAGCTCGAGCTCGGCAACCTGTCGCCCGAACCGATCTCGGTGGGCCAGTTGTTCGCGGGCGCGATGCTGCCCGGACTCGTGCTCGTCGCCCTCTACCTCGGCTGGATCCTCACCAAGTCCATTTTTGACCCGAAATCCTGCCCGCCGTTGGAAATGACCGACGAACAGCGGGCCGGGCTCGCGCGACGCGCGGTCGGTGCGCTCGCGCCGCCGCTCGCGCTGATCCTCGC
>JAJTCR010000103.1 GCA_021325695.1 Steroidobacteraceae bacterium
CGGCTTCGGTGCGGCGGGGCCGTTCGCACGGGGCGCCTTGCCGGCCGACGTCGCGGAAGTCCTGTCCGATTTCGCCGAGGTGTCGCGCGCCGGCGCCGTCGGCTCGGAGAGCGCCGAGGTCGAGGAGTCCGCGCTCGCGGAGCTGGTGGAATTCCTGCGGGTCGGTGCGCAGCTGATCTACGACGAGCTCGCCGACCTGCGTGCCACGCAGACGACCTCGACGGCGCGACACTGATGCCGTCCGGATTCGACCAGACCTATTACGCAGAGACCGCCCGAGTGCACACGACCCTGCGCAAAGACGAGCACGCTCGCCGCCGGCGCCAGCTGATGAAGGCCATGGGCAGGGGAGCGATCGCGATCCTGCCCGCCGCGCCGGAGCGCCAGCGCAATGGCGACGTGCACTATCACTATCGCCCGGACAGCGACTTCCACTACCTGACGGGATTCAACGAGCCCGAAGCGGTGGCCGTGCTGGTGCCCGGGCGTGAGCAGGCCGAGTACATCCTGTTCGTGCGCGACCGCGACCCGGCGCGCGAGACGTGGGACGGACGGCGCGCCGGTCCCGAGGGCGCAGTGCGCGACTTCGGCGCCGACGACGCCTTCCCGATCGGCGACATCGACGACATCCTGCCCGGGCTGATCGAGCGCTGCGATCGCGTCTACTACTCGATGGGCCAGTTCCCCGACTTCGACCAGCGCGTGTTCGGCTGGGTCAACGGGCTCAAGGGCCAGAGCAAGAACGGCATCCACAGCCCGCAGGAGTTCGTCGCGCTCGACCACGCGCTGCACGACATGCGCCTGTACAAGAGCCGGGCGGAGGCCGCCGTCATGCGCCAGTCGGCCCGCATCGCGGTGGGTGCGCACGTTCGCGCGATGCGCGTCACGCGGCCCGGCATGACCGAGTACCAGGTGATGGCGGAGCTGTTGCACGAGTTCCACCGGCACGGCGCCGACATCTCCTACCACCCGATCGTCGGCGGCGGCGCGAACGGCTGCATCCTGCACTATCACGAGAACGCCGACGTGCTGCAGGACGGCGACCTGCTGTTGATCGACGCCGGCTGCGAGTACGGCCTGTACGCCTCCGACATCACGCGCACCTTCCCCGTCAACGGCCGCTTCACGCCCGAGCAGAAAGCGGTCTACGAGGTCGTGCTCGACGCACAGGTGGCCGCACTGGCCGTGATCGGGCCGTGCCGCCACTGGAACGAGGCGCACGACAGCGCAGTGCGCACGATCACGCAGGGCCTGGTGCGCCTCGGACTGCTCAAGGGCCGCGTGCCGACGCTGGTCAAGGAAGAGGCGTACAAGAAGTTCTACATGCACCGGACCGGCCACTGGCTCGGCATGGACGTGCACGACGTCGGCGAATACAAGGTTGGGACCGAATGGCGCGTGCTCGAGCCGGGCATGGTCATGACGGTCGAGCCGGGGATCTACATCCCGGCCGGAACGCGCGGGGTGCCTAAGCGCTGGTGGAACATCGGCGTGCGGATCGAGGACGACGTCCTCGTCACCGCGACCGGCAACGAACTGCTCACGGCGGGGCTGCCGCGCACGCCGGCCGAGATCGAGCGGGTGATGGCGCGTCGCGCGCGCGTCGCGGCCTAGGAGCCCCGTTGAACGCGTCCGACGCCCCGTACGACCTCGCCATCGTGGGCGGCGGGCTGGTCGGCGCGTCGCTTGCGCTGTCACTGGCGCCGCTCGGCCTGCGCATCGCGCTGCTCGAGGCAGTCGCACCCGGGACGGGCGATCAGCATCCGAGCTTCGACGAGCGCACCACCGCGCTCGCGAACGGCACCGTGCGTGCGTTCCGGACGCTCGGCGTCTGGGACGCGATGACACGCGAGGCGGCGCCGATCCGCCGCATCCACGTGTCCGACCAGGGCCGCTTCGGCAGCGCCCGCGTCGACGCCGACGAGCAGGGTCTCGAGGCGCTGGGCTATGTCGTGCCGAACCGGGCCATCGGTGCGGCGCTCTGGCAAGGTCTCGGGCGCTGCGCCACGGTGGACGTGATCGCGCCCGCGCGCGTCACCGGCAGCGCACTGGAGGGCGACGTCCGCACGGTGCAGTACGAACTCGACGGCGAGTCGCGCACGCTCGCCGCGAGGCTCGTCGTCGCGGCCGACGGCGTCCACTCGCTCGTGCGCGAGCAGTCGGGGATCGGCGCGGACCGGATCGAATACGAGCAGACGGCCATCACGGCAGTCGTCGTGACCCAGCGCTTCCACGACCACGTGGCGTACGAGCGGTTCACGGAGTCGGGACCGATCGCGGTCCTGCCACTCACCGACGGGCGCTGTGGCCTGGTCTGGACCGCCCGGCCCGCCGAAGTCGAACGGCTGCTCGCGCTGGACGACGCGGAGTTCATCGCGGAGTTCCAGCGCGCGTTCGGGCTCCGGCTCGGGCGATTCCTGCGCGTCGGCCAGCGCGCGTCGTACGACCTCGTGCTGTCGCGAGCCGAGCGCCACGTCGGGCCGCGACTCGCGGTCGTCGGCAACGCCGCCCAGGGCCTCCATCCGATCGCGGGCCAGGGGTTCAACCTCGGCCTGCGCGACGCGATGAGCCTCGCCGAAGTGATCGCCGATCGCAGGCTGGGAGCTGCGACCGATCCGGGGACGCCGGAGCTGCTGCAGGACTACGCCGAGTGGCGCGAGGCCGACCGGCGGCGGATCGTCGCGTTCACGGACGGGCTGGTGCGGCTGTTTTCCACGCCGCTCGGGGCGCTGCGCACGCTGCGCAGCCTGGGACTCCTCGCGTTCGACGTGCTGCCGCCGGCCAAGTCGGCGCTCGCGCGGCTCAGCGTCGGCGCGGCCGAGCGCGTGCCGCGTCTTGCGCGCGGCGTGCCGCTCGCAGGGCTGCGCTGATGGCGGCGTCACGCAGGACGGACTTCGACGTCGTCATCGTCGGCGCCGGCATGGTCGGCAGCTGTCTCGCCGCGTTGATCGCACGCGAGGAAACGCTGTCCCACTGGCGCATCGCGCTGGTCGACCCCGCGGTGCCACGCCGACCGAACGACTCGGAAACGGACCTGCGCGTGTCCGCGCTGTCCCGCGCGTCCGAACGCATCCTCACTGCCGCGCGCGCCTGGGAGGCGATCGAGCCGCATGCCTCGCCGTACCAGCGCATGGTGGTCTGGGACGCGGCGAGCACGCACGAGCGCCCCGACGCACTCCGCTTCTCGGCGGCCGAAACCGCCGAGCCGAACCTCGGCTACATCGTCGAGAACCTGCGCATCCAGTGGGCCCTGCACGAATCGCCCTGGCTCGCAGGCGTGACCGCGGTGCGCAGCGGGCTCGCGGAACTCGAGTGCGACGAGGACTCCGCGCGCGTCGAGCTCGAAGACGGTCGCCGGCTTTCGTGCCAGCTGGTTATCGGCGCCGACGGCGGCCAGTCCGTCGCACGCAGGCTCGCCGGGATCGGCCGCGCGGGCGGGCCTTATGGGCAGACGGCCATCGTCGCGCACCTGCAGACCGCGCAGCCGCACCGCGAGACGGCGTGGCAGCGCTTCCTGCCGAGCGGGCCGCTCGCCCTGCTGCCGCTCGAGGACGGGCGCGTGTCGCTGGTGTGGAGCACCTCGCCCGAGCAGGCCGACTCGCTGCTGCAGTGTAGCGAGGCCGAGTTCAACGAGCGCGTGTCGGAGGCGAGCGACCACGTGCTCGGCGATGCCACGCTCACGAGCGCCCGCGCCGGCTTCCCGCTGGCGCTGTGGCACGCGCGCGAGTACGTGCGACCGCGCCTCGCGCTGGTCGGCGATGCCGCGCACACGATCCACCCGCTCGCGGGCCAGGGCGTCAACCTGGGGTTCCTCGACTGCGCGGGATTGGTCCAGGTGCTCGCCGAGGCGACGAGCAAGGGTGAAGAGGCGTACGGGATGCGCGTGCTGCGTCGCTACGAGCGTTGGCGGCGCAGCGAGAACGCACTCGTGCTCGCGCTCTGCGACACGCTCAACCGGCTCTTCGCCGAGCGCAGCGTGGCCGTCGCGGCCGTCCGGCGACTCGGGATGTCCATCGTCACGCAGCAGCCGATGCTGCGGCGAACGCTGATAGAACGCGCGCTGGGTCTGGGCGGCGACGTGCCGGCCCTGGGATTGCGCACACACCCGCGGGGATCGTCATGAGCAATCCGAAACCGGACGCATCCGGGACGCACTACGGCACCGAAGGCTGGCAGGACTCGTTGTTCACCCAGGCGCCGCCCGTGCTCGGCAACCAGTTCGTCGACGATCCGCTGCTCGGTTCCTGGCTGGCCCGGGCGCTGGCGGGATCGCCGCTCGAAGGCGGGTTGCGCGAGGAACTCCGCGAGCTCGGCGCCGTGGCGGGCGGCGAACTCTACCGACTGCAACTCGCGGACCGGCTCAACGAGCCCGTACTCACGCAGTGGGACGCCTGGGGCCGGCGCGTCGACGAAATCGTGGTCACTCCGCTCTGGCGCGAGGCAGAGCGTCTCGCGACGAAGCACGGGCTCGTCGCGACCGGCTACGACCGGGCCCTCGGCCGGCACGCGCGCATCGCGCAGTTCCTGAAGGTCTACCTGTTCCACCCGTCTTCGGATGTCTACACGTGTCCGCTCGCCATGACCGACGGCGCCGTCCGCTGCCTGCAGGTCTCCGGCAGCGCAGAGCTGCAGGGGCGGGCAATTCCGCGCCTCACCTCGCGCGATCCGGCGACGTTCTGGACCAGCGGACAATGGATGACGGAGACGACCGGAGGTTCGGACGTCGGCCGCTCCGAGACGCGCGCGATCCGGGAGGGCACGGAGTGGCGGCTGTACGGCCGCAAGTGGTTCACCTCCGCGGTCACGTCGCAGATGGCGCTCACGCTCGCGCGCCCCGAAGGCAATTCGCCGGGCGGCAAGGGCCTCGCCATGTTCTACGTGGAAGTGCGCGACGCCGACGGCAGGGCCAATGCGCTGCGGGTGGACCGTCTCAAGGACAAGCTCGGCACGCGCAAGGTCCCCACGGCGGAGCTCTTCCTGGAGGGCACGCGCGCGTCGCTGGTCGGCATGCCGCTCAACGGCACGCGCGCGATCGAACCGATGCTTGCGGTCACGCGGATGTGGAACAGCGTCTGCGCTGTCGCCTTCATGCGCCGGGGACTCGCGCTCGCGCGGTCGTACGCGAAGCAGCGCAAGGCGTTCGGCCAGCCGCTCGAGCGCCTGCCGTTGCACGTGGACACGCTGGCCGGGCTCGAGGCCGAGACCTGGGGCGCCTTCCTGATGACGTTCCTGCTGGTGGAGCTGAACGGCCGGCAGGAGACGGGCGAGATCGACGACGGACAGAGTGCGCTGCTGCGGCTGCTGACGCCGCTCACGAAGCTCGTGACGGGCAAGCAGGCCGTCGCCGTCGTCACGGAAGTGGTCGAGAGCTTCGGCGGCGCCGGCTACATCGAGGACACCGGCCTGCCGCAGCTGTTGCGCGACACGCACGTCCTGCCCATCTGGGAAGGCACGACGAACGTGCTCGCACTCGACGCCCTGCTGCGCAGCGACCTGCACACCGGACTCGCGGCGCTGATGGGACGTGCCTCCGCGTGCGTGCGCAACGTGCGCGAGCCGCGGCTGGCGGCCGCGGCGCAGCAGGCGCTCGGCGCGCTCGAACGCGCGCTGCTCACGCTCGAAAGCCACCGCGAGCAGGAGGTGCTGCAGGCCGGCGCCCGGCGCCTGGCGCTGACGCTCGCGCGGGCGCTGCAGCTGACGCTGCTCTGCGAGCACGCGCAGTGGATGCTCGACCGCGGCGGCGATCGTCGCGGCTATGCGGCGGCGTTGCGCTATGCGCGCCACCCCGTCGACCTGATGACCGAGACCGACCTGGACGCCGACCGGCTGCTGCTCGGTTGATCGTCATACAACCGTCGCCACGACGAGCAGTTCGCGCTGGTTCGGGGGAAACAGCATGACGCAGGCGCCGACCGAGGCATCGCAGCAGGGGCCCGCACAGTCCGCAGTCGCCGTCACCACGGAGCCGGATGCACTGCCATTCGTCGCGCCGTGCCGCACGCTGGCGCCGACCGCGCCGCTCGGGTGGTTGCGGCTGGCGTGGCGTGATTTTCGTGCCGCACCACGGCAGAGCCTGACTTACGGCGGCGTCGTGGTCGCGCTGAGCTGGGCGCTCGCGTACGTGACGATGCGGTGGGGCGGCTACTGGGAACTGCTGGCGCTCGTTTCGGGCTTCATCCTCGTCGCGCCGCTCGTCGCGGTG
>JAJTCR010000104.1 GCA_021325695.1 Steroidobacteraceae bacterium
GCGCACCGAGCGACGCGTGAGCCACGTCTTCGTGATGGACGTGCCCGCCTACGACCGGATCCTGTTCGTCACGGACGCGGCGATCAACATCGCGCCCACTCTCAGGGAAAAGGTCGACATCGCGCAGAACGCAATCGACCTGGCGCGCAGCCTCGGCGTGCAGTTGCCGAAGATGGCCATCCTGTCCGCGGTCGAAAATGTGAACCCGGACATCGGGTCGACGCTCGACGCCGCGGCGCTCTGCAAGATGGCCGATCGCGACCAGATCCGCGGCGCGATCCTCGACGGCCCGCTCGCGTTCGACAATGCGATCAGCGAGGTCGCGGCGCGCACCAAGAGCATCCGTTCGCCGGTGGCGGGCAACGCCGACATCCTGCTCGTGCCGAACATCGAGGCCGGCAACATGCTCGCCAAGCAGTTGCAGTACTTCGCCGGGGCCGACAGCGCGGGCATCGTGCTCGGCGCGCGCGTGCCCGTGATCCTGACCAGCCGCGCCGACAACGTGCGGATGCGCATCGGCTCGGCCGCGGTCGCCAAGCTGCTCGTGCACGCTCGTCGCGTCGACGGCCAGCGCAGGCCATGAGCGACAGGGCAGGGGGACGCGTGATCCTGGTGCTCAACGCCGGGTCCTCGAGCATCAAGTTCTGCGTCTTCCGGCTCGACGGGCGCGAGCTGTCGCGCGACCTGCGCGGCCAGGTCGCCGGCCTCGCGACCGCCGCGAAATTCGTCATGCGACGCGGCGAGACGTTGATCGAGGATCGTCCGCTCGCCCAAGGCCCGATTTCGCACGCAGGCGCGCTCGAGCAGTTGCTGGACGCGATCGAAGTGCACCTGGGTGGCGCGCGCATCGTGGGCGTCGGCCACCGTGTCGTGCACGGCGGACTCGAGTTCATGGTGCCGACCGTGCTCAACGAGGAAGTACTGCATCGGCTCGACCGCTACGTGCCGCTCGCGCCGCTGCACCAGCCGCACAACCTCGCGGCCATCCGCGCCATGCTCGAGCGGCTGCCGGGCACCCCCGAATTCGCCTGCTTCGACACGGCTTTCCACCGCACGATTCCCGAGGTGGCGCAACTGTTCGCGCTGCCGCCGCGATTCGCGGCGGCCGGCATTCGTCGCTATGGCTTCCACGGGCTGTCGTACGAGTACATCGCGTCGCGCTTGCCGGCGCTCGACGCGCGCGCCGCGTCGGGTCGGACGGTCGTGTTCCACCTCGGCAACGGCGCGAGCATGTGCGCCATGGCCGGCGGGCGCAGCGTCGCGACGACGATGGGCTTCACGGCGGTGGACGGCCTGCCGATGGGCACGCGTTGCGGCTCGCTCGACCCCGGCGTCGTGCTGTTCCTGATGGACGAGCTCGCGCTCGGGCCGCGCGAGATCGAGCGCCTGATCTATCACGAGTCGGGTTTGCTCGGCATGTCCGGCGTGTCGAGCGACGTGCGCGACCTGCTGGCGAGCGACGCACCGGCCGCGGCGACGGCCCTCGACGTGTTCGGCTACCGCGCGGGTCGCGAGCTCGGCTCGCTCGCCGCCGCGCTGGGCGGGCTCGATGCCATCGTGTTCACGGCCGGCATCGGCGAGAACCAGCCCGAGATCCGCGCACGGATCTGTCGCGCCGCGGAGTGGCTCGGCATCGAGCTGGATGCGGTCGCGAACGCTCGGCACGGTCCGCGCATTTCGACGGCGGCAAGCCACGTGGCGGCGTACGTCGTGCCGACGGACGAAGAGAGCATGATCGCGCGGCACGTGCAGGGCATGCTGGTCGCCGCCTGACCCCCCGCTTGAATGGCGACACTCCCGGTTTGCCGAAAACCAGGAGTGTCCCCGTATTCGGGCTAAAATTGCGTCCTGCGCCCACATCGCCGGAGACCGCGATGCAAGTGACCGTCGCCGCAACACAGTTTGCCTGCACGCCGAACCCGGCTGAGAACCTCGACAGGGCGGAGGCGCTGGTGCGCGAGGCCGCCGGGCGCGGAGCGCAGGTCGTGCTGCTGCAGGAACTGTTCGAGACACCGTACTTCTGCAAGGACCACCTGGCGACCCACTTCGACCTGGCGCACCCCATGCCCGACAACAGGGTCGTGCGTCGCTTCCAGGCCCTCGCACAGGAACTCGAGGTCGCGCTGCCGCTGAGCGTCTTCGAGCGGGCCGGTCACGCCTACTACAACTCGCTCGCGATGATCGACGCCGACGGCTCGGTGCTCGGCGTCTACCGCAAGTCGCACATCCCCGAAGGCCCCGGCTACCACGAGAAGTTCTACTTCTCGCCCGGCGACACAGGCTTCAAGGTCTGGAACACGCGCTACGGCACGCTCGGCGTCGGCATCTGCTGGGACCAGTGGTTCCCCGAAGCGGCGCGGTGCATGGCGCTGATGGGCGCCGACCTGCTGCTCTATCCGACCGCAATCGGTTCCGAGCCACAGGACGCCTCGATCGACTCGCGCGACCACTGGCAGCGCTGCATGCAGGGCCACGCCGCCGCCAACGTGACACCGCTCGTCGCCTCCAACCGCGTGGGCGTCGAGCGCGGCGAAAAGTACGAGATGACCTTCTACGGTTCGTCGTTCATCGCGGACGGCACCGGTGGCAAGGTGGCAGAGGCCGATCGCCTGTCAGAAGCCGTGCTGACCGCCACGTTCGATTTCGACCTGCTGCGCATCCAGCGCACCTCGTGGGGCGTGTTCCGCGACCGTCGACCCGACCTGTACGGCCCGATCTTCACGCTCGACGGGCGCGGCGACGGCTGAGCAGTGGCGGATCCTGCAGAGCTGCTGGCACTGCGGGCGGTATCGCTGCGAGGCCCGGTCGCGTGCGTAGACCTCGAGACGACCGGCGGGCTCTCCGGGCATCACAGGATCATCGAAGTCGGCATCGTGCTGCTCGACGGGGGTGAGGTCGTCGAGGAGTGGAGCACGCTCGTGCAACCGGGCGTGCGGATCCCGTCCGGGATCGCCGCTTTCACCGGCATCGACGACTCGATGGTGGCCGGCGCGCCGTGCTTCACGGACGTGGCTGCCGAAGTGCGACGACGACTCGACGGCCGGCTCTTCGTCGCCCACAACGCACGCTTCGACTATGGCTTCCTGCGCGCCGAGTTCCGCCGCCTCGGCGAGCGCTTTTCGGCGCCGGTGCTGTGCACCGTGCGCCTGTCGCGTGCGCTCTACGCCGAGCACCCGCGTCACAACCTCGACACGCTGATGGAGCGATTCGGGCTCACCTGCACGGCGCGTCACCGGGCGCTCGGCGATGCCCAGGTATTGCCGGCGTTGCTCGCGGCGATCGAGCGCCAGCGCGGCGCGCAGACGTTGCACGAGGCGGTCACGGAGGCATTGCGCGAGCCGCGGCTGCCCGCGCACCTGCCCGCGGAACTTGCCGACGACCTGCCCGACGCGCCAGGGGTCTACCTGTTCCGGGGCGAGGACGATGCACTGCTCTACCTCGGCAAGAGCCGCAACATCCGCAGCCGGGTGTTCGACCACTTCACCGGGGGCCACCGCTCGGGCAAGCACGGCGAGCTGACGGCACAGGTGCGCAAGGTCGAGTGGATCGAGACCGGCGGCGAACTCGGGGCGCTGCTGCTCGAGACGCGGCTGCTCAAGGAGCTTGCGCCGCCCGGCAATCGTCGCCCGCGCAACGCCGACGAGGACTGTGTCGTGCGACTCGTGCGTTCCGCCGACGGGCTCGTGCCCACGGTCGAACCGCTCAGCGAGGCCGTCGTCGACGACCAGGGCGTGCTGTTCGGTCCCTTCCGCAGCGAGAAAGACGCCCGGCGCGCGCTCGAAGGCAAGGCGCGCGAGGCCGCGTTGTGTCTCAAGACCCTCGGCCTCGAACATCACGACGGCAGTTGCATCGGGTACCAGCTGCGCAAGTGCCGGGGCGCCTGCGTCGGGCGCGAACCGCGGGCGCTGCACGATACGCGACTGCAACTTGCGCTCGCGTCGCTGCGGCTCAAGTCGTGGCCGTTCCGCGGACCGATCGGCATACGTGAGCCGGCCCCGGACGCGCGGGGCACCTGGGTGCACGTGCTCGACCAATGGCGCCATCTCGGCACGGCGCGCGATGAACGCGAAGTCGGCGACGTCCTGCGCCACGCCGGGCCCGCCGGTTTCGACGCCGACGGATACCGCATCATCGCCCGCGCGCTCAAGGACGTCCGCCCGCGGGACCTGCTGACGTTCGATCGCCCCGCGGAATCGCCGTGAGCGAGCCACGGGACGAGCCTCCAGCCCGCGACGAGACCGCTCCAGGCTTCACGTTTTTCGCCGCCTGTCCGCGCAACGTCAGCGACCTGCTCGCGACCGAGCTGCGTCGCCTCGGGGTCGCCGCCGACCGCGAGCATCCCGCCGGCGTGAGCTTCCGCGGCCCGTTGCGCGACCGCGAGCCGCGTGCTACTGACACTGTCCGAAGTCGACGCACCCGATCCCGACCAGATGTACCGCGCGCTGCTCGAGTTGCCCTGGGAAACGCATCTGCAGGCCGACGGCACGCTCGCGGTCGACGTCGTCGGCGAGCCGCCGCGCTGGCTGCGTAACTCGCAGTTCGCCGCGGTGCGGGCCAAGGACGCCATCGTCGATCGGCTGCGCGAACGCTCTGGTACGCGGCCGTCCGTCGACACCGCCGCCCCGGACTTGCGAGTGAGCCTGCGCTTTGCGCGCGAGCGAGTCACGGTCGGCCTCGACCTGAGCGGCGAGCCGCTGCACCGACGCGGCTATCGCCAGTCCGGGGTCGAGGCTCCGTTGAAGGAGAACCTCGCGGCCGCGCTGCTGCTGCGTGCAGGCTGGCGCGACATCGCAATGGCAGGTGGCTGCTTTTACGACCCGATGTGCGGGTCGGGCACGCTCGTGATCGAGGCGGCGCTGCTCGCCGCAAACATTGCGCCGGGCCTGCTGCGTCGCCGGTTCGGTTTCGAGCGTTGGCTCGGCCACGACGCGCCGCTCTGGCGCGAACTGCGCACGGCCGCCGAGGGCGAACGCGACCTCGCCTTGCTCGAGGGTGGGCGTTGCGCGGGCAGCGACCGCGACCAGACCGCGATTCGGGCGTGCCTCGCGAACGCCAATCGCGCCGGGCTCGGCGAGCACCTCGTGTTCGAGCGACGCGACCTTTCCAACCTGTCTGCGACGCCCCACGCTCACGGGCTGGTGCTGGCGAACCCGCCCTACGGCGTGCGCATCGGCGCACCCGAACTGGAGGCGCTCTACTCGCTGCTGGGCGAGAAACTGCTGCGCTGTTTCCCGGGCTGGGAGGGTGCCGTCTTCACGGGGGAACCCGCGCTGGGGCGCGCCCTGCGGCTTCGGGCCTACCGGACGCACACGTTCTTCAACGGGCCACTCGAGGGCCGGCTGCTGCGGTTTCACCTCGACGAATCCGCGGTCGAACCCGATCCAGACCAGGTGCGCGCGGCGCGGCTCGACGCCGCACGGGTGCGTCCCGGCGCGGTCATGTTCGGCAACCGGTTGCGCAAGAATCTCGCGCACCTGGAAAAGTGGGCGCGACGCCAGGACGTCACCTGTTACCGCGTGTACGACGCCGACATGCCGGAGTACGCATTCGCGGTCGACCTGTACCACAGCGACGAGCGCTGGGTGTATGTGCAGGAGTACGCCGCGCCGGATTCCATTGCACAGGACGCCGTGCGCGCGCGCCGGGACGAGGCACTCGCAACGATGCCCGGCGTGCTCGGCGTGCCGATCGAGCGCATGGTGCTGCGCCTGCGCCGGCGACAGAAGGAGGGCGAGCAGTACGAAAAACTGGACACCGAGGGCCGGTTCCACGTCGTGCGCGAAGCCCCGTACCGCTTCCTCGTGAACTTCACCGACTATCTCGACACGGGGCTGTTCCTGGACCATCGCCTGACGCGTTCACGCATAGGCGGGATGTCACGCGGCAAACGTTACCTGAATCTTTTCGCGTACACCGGTACCGCGACCGTCCACGCCGTCGGCGGCGGCGCCGACGCATCGACGACCGTCGACATGTCGAGAACCTACCTCGACTGGGCCGTGCGCAACCTGGACCTGAACGGCCTGCGTGCTCCGAACCACGAGTTCGTGCAGGCCGATTGCCTCGCGTGGCTCGAGGTCCAGGCCCGCGCCATGCGGCCGTCGCAGTACGACCTGATCTTCATCGACCCGCCCACGCACTCGCGCTCCAAGCGCATGGATCGGGAGTTCGACGTGCAGCGGGATCATCGCGGACTGCTCGAGACCGCTTCGAGACTGCTCGCGCCGGACGGTGTCATCGTGTTCTCGAACAACTACCAGAGGTTCAGACTCGATCCGGCCATCCCGGCCGGCTTCGAGGTCGACGACATCACGCGCTCCACGATTCCCGAGGACTTCGCACGCAACCCCCGGATCCACGTCTGTTTCATGCTCCGTCACAAGACGCCGGGCGTGCTTGCAGGTGCCGAAGACCGACTCGATACTGGGCTTCCCCCAGGGAGACAACCATGACGTATACCCACGCTTCCAGGCACCTGCTCGCGGCACTCGTCTCCGGAGTGCTGCTCGCACCCGTCACGCTGGCGGATCCACCCACGGACAAGGGCAAGGGTGCACCGGCCGCGCAGGCTGCCGCGGACAAGGGCAAGAGTGCGCCGGCCGCCGCGGAGAAAGGCAATGCCAAAGGCAATCCGTCCGCGGCCGCGCACGACCACGAGGACGACAAGGGCAAGGCCGACGAAAGCCACGGCCAGGTCGTCTCCGACTGCAATCACCGCGCTAACGAGAAGAACCTCAAGGGCCACGACCGGCAGGATTACATCGGTTGGTGCACGGACCGCGGCGAGCGCTACCAGTACGACGACCGTCGCTACGACCAGGATCGCGGGTGCTACCGACGCGCAGACGAACGCGGCCTGAGCGGCGACTTCCGGCGCGTGTTCATCCAGGACTGCCTGCGCAAGCAGGAGAAGAATCGCTAGTCGTGGAAATCTTCAAGTCCTTCACGCTGGAGAGCGCGCACCGGTTGCCGAACGTGCCGGCCGAGCACAAGTGCGCGCGCGTGCACGGACACTCGTTCAGGGTCGAGGTGCACGTGGCCGGGACGGTGGACCCGACGCTCGGCTGGGTCATGGACTTCGCGGCCCTGAAGCGAGCGTTCGCGCCGCTGTTCGAGCGGCTCGACCGGCGCGAGCTACGCGGGCGAGTGAGGCCGCTCCCGCACTTCAGAAGCGGGGATTCATCTCGATGACGGGCAGCGCGTGGTGCCAGTTGTACGAGTCTGCGGGGTCGGACTTGGGGATGCGCACCCAGAACATGTAATCGACGTGGAGCTTGTCGCGGGCGAACCGGAACAGCTCCGGCATCGTCCAGTACTTGGTCGAATACCCGGACGTCTCGTGCGGCGCGCGATAGCAGGCGCCTTCGACCTGGATGCCGAGGTGCATCTTGTCCTTGAACTGCTCGAAATACGGGTACGACTTGTCGACGAGGGAGTCGCGGTCCGGCAGCGTGTCCGGTCCTGCCATCACGAGTCCCTTCGGACCGAGCGCAGCCGCGACCGCGCCAATGTAATTGTTATTGCCGACGAAGAAGTTCTGGTACCAGAACACACGTGAGCGCGGCATCACGTTGAGGGCGTGTCCGAAGCTCGCGATCAGGGCGTCGCGATACTTCTCCGGCGTGTAGCCGTATTGATTGAGCGTGGCGGACCCGAGCGTGAGGGCGGATTCCTGCTGCGCGATGCCCTCGAAGTTGGGATGGCTGTCGAAGCGCTTGCCCAGCGCCGTGGCCAGGGCCTTGTACCGCGTGACGACGGTCGGGTGCCACCGCGCCATCGTGTACCCGCCGCTCTGGTTGCGCGGCGAGACCGAATCGAGGTAGCCGGGGTTCGGACGCTCCCACGAGAACGACTTGTCCTCGATCAGGATGATGAGCTGCATGCCGTAGGCCTGCGCCCAGTTCAGGTCGGACTGGATCATCGAGAAGTTGTAGTTGCCCTGCGTGGGCTCGAGCAGGCGCCACGGGTACCTCTTCATGATGCCGCGCATGCCGGGCCGCAGGGCATCGTCCATGTATTTCTGTTGCCAGTTGTGGGTGGGGAGGATCACGGTGTAGTGACCCGGGTGATATTTGCGCGTCGTCGTGTAGGCGTCCGCGGCGAGCGGTTGAAGGGAAGTCGCGACGACGGCCAGGGCGGCCAGCTTCAGTCCTTTCAGCATCATTCACTCCATCGTCTGATTTTCCAGATACGAGCCGGGGGTCGGCTCGGGGACGGAGCGAGTGTGGCCACCGTGAAGCGCGCAGTGACGAAAAAGCCTCCAGATCGGTTGTTTGATCCGCGACGAAACCGTCGCAAAACGGCGACGTCGGCGACTGGAGCGTCTGTCGATGAAAAAATCTATGCGATCAGTTTGTTTTCGCTTGTTGCTGCAGTCGTCGAGACGAAGCCGAGACTGTCAAAGGAGGTCCTTCAAGCGGAACCACAACATCGCGAGCATGAGCGCGGGCGTCCTGAAGGCGGGCCCGCCTGGAAAATTCCTGTGTCGCAGCTTCGTGAACAGGTCGAACCGCTCGGATTGCCCCGCGATCGTGTCCGCGACAAGTCGCCCCGCGATGCCGGTCAGTGCGATGCCGTGCCCGGAAAAGCCCTGCAGGTAGTAAACGTTGGGCTCGAGGCGGCCAAAGTCGGGCGCGCGGCTCATCGAGATGTCGACGTATCCGCCCCAGGCGTACTCGATCTTCGCATCCGCCAGCTGCGGAAACACCTTGAGCATGCGCACCCGCGTCGCTTGCGCCGTGTTGCGCGCGTCGCGGCCGGAGTAACTGACTCGTCCGCCGAACAGCAGCCGGTGATCGTCGGACCGACGGAAGTAATCGAGCACGAAATTGACGTCCGACACTGCGACGTTTTCGCGAACCAGCGCCTCGATCCGCGCCGGCCCGAGCGCCTCGGTGGCGACGATGTAGGTGCCGACAGGCATGATCCGGTCGCGCAGCGTCTTCGAGATCCGTGCATCGATGTAGGCGTTGCAGCAGAGCGCGACGTGCCTGGCGCGCACGCTCGGACCGGCCTGCGTGCGCACCCGGACCGTCGCGCCATGATCGAGCCCGACGACCTCGGTGCCCTCGCAGATCCGCGCGCCGGCGGCTTCGGCGGCCGCGGCGATGCCGAGCGTGTAGTTGAGGGGATGCAGGTGCCCGCTGCGGTCGTCGCGCAAGGCACCGACGTAGCGGTCGGTGCGCAGGATGTGCCGCACTTCGTCGCCGTCGAGCCAGCGCAGGCCGCGATACCCGTAGTGCTCCTCGAGTTCGCGCTGGTGCGCGAGCAGCTCGACCACTTGCCGTGGCTTGAGCGCGGTGTGCAGGTGGCCCCAGTGCAGGTCGCATTCGATCCGGTGCTTCGCCACGAGCGCGCGGATGAGGTCCTGCGCCTCGACCGAGACGTCGAACATGCGGCGCGCATCGTCGCGGCCAACCGCCTGGACCAGCGTCGATTGCGGGCACGAGAAGCCCACGATCGCCTGGCCGCCGCTCCGACCGGACGCGCCCCAGCCCACGCGTCTACCCTCGAGCACGACCACCCTGAAGCCGCGCTCGGCGAGGTGCAGCGCCGTCGAGCATCCCGCGATGCCGCCGCCGACGACGCACACGTCGACGTCGAGGTCGGCGTCGAGCGCCGGTCGTTCCGGCGCCGGATGCGCCGTGGCCGCGTAGTACGAGTCGATGTGAGGGACGGCCATGTCAACTGGTGGTCAGGTACCAGTCGTAGTCGAGCGCTGGCACGTGTGAACAGAAGTCGATCATCTCGCCGCGACGCGTCTGCGCATAGAGCCGCGCGAAGCGTTCGCCGAGACAGTCGCGCACGAAGGCGCTGTGCTCGAACACCGCGAGCGCCTCGGGCCACGACAGCGGGATGCTCGGCGTGTTGTCGCGGTAGGCGTTGCCCGCGAGCACCGGCCCCGGGTCGAGTTGCTGCGTCAGACCGAGGTGCACGCCGCCGAGCACGATCGCGGCGAGCAGGTACGGATTCGCATCCGCGCCCGCGACGCGGTGCTCGACGCGACGACTGTCGGGCGGGCCGTGCGGCACGCGGAACGCGACGCCGCGGTTGTTGACCGACCAGCTCGGGTTCAGCGGCACGTAGGCCTCCGTGCGGAACCGTCGATAGGAGTTGGCCGTGGGCGCGCAGACCGCCATCCCGTCGTTCATCGTCGCGACGAGGCCACCGATCGCGTGGCGCAGGCGCTCGCTGCCGGCGGGGTCCTCGGACGCGAACACGTTGCGTCCCTGCACGTCGACGAGACTCGCGTGCAGGTGTGCGCCGCTGCCGGCCTGGTCGCGGTACGGCTTCGGCATGAACGTCGCCTCCATGCCGAACTGCAGCGCGACGCCCTTGACCAGGCGCTTCAGCCGGATCGCGTGGTCGCACGCGAGCAGCGGATCGTCGACGTGGTGCAGGTTCACCTCGAACTGGCCGGGGCCGTACTCCGCAAGCACGGTACCGGTCGGCAACTCCTGCGAGCGCGCCGCGGCATCGATCGCCGCAAGCACGGCCGAGTACTCGTTCATGTCCTGCATCGAGTTGATCTGCGTCTTGTACTCGCGCCGCCCGGTGAGCGGCTGGCGCGGCGGCTGCGCGTGGCCCGTGGCGGTCCGCTCGCGGTCGACCAGGTAGAACTCGAGCTCCACCGCCATCACCGGCTTGAGCCCGAGCGGTGCAAAGCGGGTGACGACGGCTTCGAGCACGTGACGCGGATCGCCGAAGAACGGCGACCGATCGTGGTCGAACATCGTGACCTGCATCTGCGCGACCTGCTCACCGAGCCACGGCACCGGCACCAGGGTCGCGGGAACCGGCAGGCACACCCGGTCCGCATCGCCTTCGTCGAAACCCAGACCCGTGGACTGGACCGTGCCCCCGAGCACGTCGAGCGCGAACATCGATGCCGGCAGCAGCAGGCCGTCGCGGTGGACGCGATCGAGTTCGTCGACCGTGACGCGCTTCCCGCGGGGAATTCCCATCTGGTCCGCGAGCAGGAGGTCGACGAAGCGGATCTGGGCATGACGGTCGAGCCAGGCGCGGGTCTGCGCGAAGTCCGCAAACTGCGGCATGGGAACCCCGTTGTTTAGGATTTAGCGACGGCCGGGCCGCCGGGGAGACCGCAGGATAGCCGCTCGCCGCGGTGTGCGGCAAGCCGCGACCGTCGCCCGGGCGGCGGTGTCAAGCGGCTGTTTAGCCTATATTTTGGCCCATTTTTTGCGGTGCCCGGCGACGCCACGGGGGCAGCTGTGGTTTAATCCACGGCACACGCTGACGACAGCCGGGCAGAAGCTGTCTAGGATTTTAAACGTGGCTCGTCGCAAACCTCTGATCGGCATCCCCGCGGATCGCCGCACGCTCGGTCCTCATCCGTTCCATTGCGTCGGTGAAAAGTACATCGCCGCCGTGGCCGACGCGGCGGAAGCGATCCCGCTGCTGATCCCATCGCTCGGCGAGCGCGACTTCGACCAGCTGCTCGAGACGCTCGACGGGATCCTGCTGACCGGCAGCCCGTCGAACGTCGAGCCGCACCGTTATGCAGGTCCCACGAGTGATCCGGACACGCTGCACGACCCGCACCGCGATGCGACGACGCTGCCGCTGATTCCGCACGCCATCGAGCGCGGCGTGCCGCTGTTCGCGGTGTGTCGCGGTTTCCAGGAAATGAACGTGGCCTTCGGCGGCAAGCTCTGGCAGAAGGTCCAGGAGGTGCCGGGCATGCGCGACCACCGCGAAGACAAGGAGCAGCCGCTCGAGGTCCAGTATGCGCCGGTGCACGAGATCGAACTCGTCCAGGGCGGGATGCTGCACGAGTGGGCCGGCACGGACCGTGTCCTGGTCAACTCGCTGCACTCGCAGGGCGTGCAGACGCTCGGCACGGGTCTCGAGATCGAGGCGCGCGCGCCCGACGGCCTGATCGAGGCGTTCCGCGTGCGGTCGGCGCCCGGATTCGCGCTCGCGGTGCAATGGCACCCCGAGTGGCAGGTCATGAAGAACCCATTTTCGCGCACCCTGTTCGCCGAGTTTGGCGCTGCGGCGCGCGCACGAAACAACTCACGGTAATCACGCATGAGCACCCCGATCCAGCAATTTTTCAAGGAACACGGCATCTCCGAAGTCGAGGCCGTGGTCCCGGACATGGCCGGCATTGCACGCGGCAAGGTCATGCCGGCGATGAAATTTGCGGAGGACGAGGGCATGCGCATGCCCGAGAGCATCTTCCTGCAGACCGTCACGGGCGAATACCCCGACGACGACCGCGCGATCAGTCCGGCCGAGATCGACATCGTGCTCAAGGCCGACCCGGCCACGACGCGCGTGGTGCCGTGGGCGGCGGAGCCCACCGCGCAGGTCATTCACGACGCCTTCTACTCCGACGGCCGCCCCGTGACGATGGCGCCGCGCTACGTGCTGCGGCACATCCTCGATCTTTACGCGCAGAAGGGCTGGCGACCGATCGTCGCGCCCGAACTCGAGTTCTACCTCGTCGAGCCGAACATCGACTCCGACTACCCGCTCAAGCCGCCGGTGGGCCGCTCGGGCCGGCCCGAGATCGGGCGCCAGTCGTACAGCATCGCCGCGGTCAACGAGTTCGACCCGCTCTTCGACGACATCTACGCGTTCTGCGAGGCGCAGGAGATCGAGATCGACACGCTGATCCACGAAGACGGCGCAGCGCAGATGGAGATCAACCTGATTCACGGCGACGCGATGTCGCTCGCCGACCAGGTGTTCATGTTCAAGCGGACGGC
>JAJTCR010000105.1 GCA_021325695.1 Steroidobacteraceae bacterium
TTCGATGCAAATCTCGCCCGAGCAGGGGCAGTTCATGGCCCTGCTGGCCCGGCTCGCCGGGGCGAAGCGCTGCATCGAAATCGGCGTGTTCACGGGCTACTCGTCGCTCGTGACCGCACTGGCCCTGCCCGCCGACGGCCGCATCGTCGCGTGCGACGTGAGCGAGGAGTGGACCACGGTGGCGCGACGTTACTGGCGCGAGGCGGGTGTCGACCACAAGATCGACCTGCGCCTGGCGCCGGCGCTGCAGACGCTCGATGCGATGCTCGCCGCCGGTGAACACGGCCGTCACGACATGGCGTTCATCGACGCCGACAAGACCGGCTACCTCGCGTACTACGAGCGCTGTCTCGACCTGCTGCGCCCGGGCGGCCTCATCCTGGTGGACAACACGCTCTGGAGTGGACGCGTGGCGGATCCCGAGGTCGCCGACGAGGACACGGTGGCGCTGCGGTACTTCAATGAATGCCTGCACCGCGACGAACGGGTCGACCTGAGTCTCGTCCCGATCGGCGACGGGCTCACGCTCGCGCGCAAGCGGATCGGCTGACGACGGTCACCGGACGGGTCACGACGTCGGCTGCTCCTCCGCGAGGCGACGGGCCCCGCGCGCCATCATGGCGACGAAGCGCGGATGTTCCCGGATCGGGTCGAGGCTGTTGTCGGTCCTCATCCACATCACGAACCTGTTCAGGGCTCCGGAGCGGCGCGCAACGAGACATTCCCGTTTGCCGTACTACTGGTTGGTCGACAAAGATCGTGTCGAACATTGGTTCGAGCAGCGCGGTGCCGGTGAGCGACAGGTGATGGCTGTCGAAGTAGAGTGCCCGTCCCGCACGTTGCACCTCGCAGCGCTCGCCCGTGCAAAGCACGGACCCCGGGCGCAGCAGCTTCACGCCCGGCAGGGCATCCAGTGCTTCGAGCGTGACGTCGACGTTCGCCTGGCGCACGAGGAACTGCACCCGCGATGGCGCCGGTGGGGCCGGTCGGTCGAAGCGTTGCGACCGCGCCAGCACGGAGGGCACGTCCCAGCCGACCTCCGGCACCGAGGCAACGATCCACACGCGCTTGCCGAGTGCAGCCAAGGTTTCCACCGAGCGTCGCATCGACCGGGCGAAGACCCGCCGGTTCTCGGCCAGCGACGCCTCGTTCGAGGCCGGATCGACGATCAATACGGTCTCGCCCGGTTCATCGCGCACGCCTTCGGCGGCGAGGCCCCAGCGTGCCGCGAGCACGACGTCCTTCACGTGCGTGGCGCCGGTGAGATATTCGATGACCGCCGCATTGAAGGCCGCGCAGTCTTCCGAATCGTCGCGATCGACGCGGCGAACCCCGAGCAGCGGTGGGCACCGGGTGCGCACCGCAGCGAGCCCGCTCACCCCGTGCCGGTCCGCGACGGGCCCCACGGCATCGATCATGACGCGCGCATGCGAGTCGCCCCACAGCAGGAACGTGGGCGCAGTCGCGCCGGCGGCGCCAATCCGGCAGAGCTCGCCTCGACTGACCGCCGCGACAGTCGCACCGCCGCAGTCCCAATCGTGCGGCCGCCGGTCGGTGCTGCCCTCCGCGACTCGGCGCACGTCGCCATCGAGGCGCGCCGGCCACCCGTTCGACACGATCACGCCCGCGCCGATCGCGGCCAGGCCACCGGTGGTCGCGAGCGCCACGCCGAACAACTGCCTGCGCTCGAGCCACCCGCTTTTGCCGCGGAACGGCCGTTCGACGTAACGCCACGATACGACGGCCACCACGGCGGCGATCGCGACCACGATCGTCGTTTCCAGGGGAGTCAGGTCGCGGACCGCGTAGTAGCGGCTGAGCGCGAGCGCCGGCCAGTGCCACAGGTACAGGGAATACGAGACGAGGCCCACGAGCACGACGGGTCGCGCGCTCAGCGCGTCGCCGATGAGATTGTGACCGCCCGTCCCCGCCCAGATGATCGCCGCTGCACCGAGGCACGGCAGCAGCGCGGCGACACCCGGAAACACCGTTGCGGCCGAATACGCCATGACGCTCACTGCAATCGCGACGGAGCCGAGCGCCGCGACCGCCGTCCGCACGGTGCGGTGCCGGGACGATGGTACGGCGCCGAGCGCCAGCAATGCGCCGAGGCCCAACTCCCAGGCGCGCGCGGGCGCCAGGTAGAACG
Organism: Steroidobacteraceae bacterium; assembly: GCA_021325695.1. Classification (GTDB taxonomy): domain Bacteria; phylum Pseudomonadota; class Gammaproteobacteria; order Steroidobacterales; family Steroidobacteraceae; genus RPQJ01. The sequence goes on from JAJTCR010000105.1 coordinate 2,150, forward strand.
CCGCGTCGCGATCGGTCGTCACCAGCACGACGCTCAGGACGAACGTCACGGCCGAAACGAGCGCAGTCGCGACCACGTAGCGTCGCCCGCGGCGGGTCGCGACGTACGCGAGGAACAACGGAAACAGGATGTAGAACTGTTCCTCGACGGCCAGCGACCAGGTGTGGAGCAGCGGTATTTCTTCTGCGGCTCGGCCGAAGTAGCCGGATTCCTGCCAGAACAAGATATTGGAGGCGAACGCGCCGGTGGCGAGCACGCTCCGGCCGAAAGCGACCAGGTCTGCCGGCAGCAGCAGCCACGCGGCGGCGGCCGACGTGCCGATCAGCATGGCGCACAGTGCCGGCAGCAGGCGACGGACGCGGCGTTCGTAGAAGCGGGCCAGTGAAAACCTGCCGCCGTCGATTTCCTGCTGCAGGAGTCCCGTGATCAGGAATCCGGAGATCACGAAGAAGACATCGACACCCACGAACCCGCCCGGCATCACGTCCGCGCCCGCATGGAACAGCACGACGGGCACGATCGCGACGGCGCGCAACCCGTCGATGTCGGGTCGGTAGTGGTGCATGGACCCGCCGGCCGGAACCAGCCGCCGCACGTGCCCCGGTGTCACGTGCGGCGGCCGAGCGTTGCAGGAGCGATGCGAAAAGCCGGCCTAGTACTTGTAGTGCTCGGGCTTGAACGGCCCGTGCGGCGACACGCCGATGTACGCCGCCTGCTCGGACGTCAGTTTCGTGAGCTTCGCACCGATGCGATCGAGGTGCAGTTGCGCGACCTTCTCGTCGAGTTGCTTCGGCAGCACGTAGACCTGCCGGTCGTATTTCGCGCCGTGCTTGAACAGCTCGATCTGCGCGAGCACCTGGTTCGTGAACGAGTTCGACATCACGAACGACGGGTGGCCGGTGGCGCAGCCCAGGTTCACGAGCCGACCCTGGGCCAGGATGATCAGGCGCTTGCCGTCCGGGAAGATCACGTGGTCGACTTGCGGCTTGATGTTCTCCCACCGGTACTGCCGCAGCGATGCGATCTCGATCTCGCTGTCGAAGTGGCCGATGTTGCACACGATCGCCTGGTTCTTCATGCGCTTCATGTGATCGTGGGTGATCACGTTCACATTGCCGGTCGCCGTCACGAAGATGTCGGCCTTGTCGCAGGCCTCGTCCATCGTGACGACCCGGTAGCCTTCCATCGCGGCCTGCAGCGCGCAGATCGGGTCGATCTCGGTGATCCAGACCTGCGCCGAGAGCGCACGCAGCGATTCCGCCGAGCCCTTGCCGACGTCGCCGTAGCCGGCCACGACGGCGACCTTGCCCGCGATCATGACGTCGGTCGCGCGCTTGATCGCGTCGACCAGCGACTCGCGGCAGCCGTACAGGTTGTCGAACTTGGATTTCGTGACCGAATCGTTGACGTTGATCGCGGGGAAGGGCAGCTGTCCCTTCTTTGCGAATTCGTAGAGCCGCTTGACGCCGGTCGTCGTCTCCTCGGTGACGCCCTGGATCTGCGCGAGCCGCTTCGAGTACCAGCCCGGGCTCGTCTCGAGGCGCTTGCGGATGGCGGCGTAGAGCGCGGTCTCTTCTTCGTTGGTCGGCTTCGAGATCAGCGACGCGTCCTGCTCCGCGCGCGCACCGAGCATGAGCAGCAGCGTGGCGTCGCCGCCGTCGTCGAGGATCATGTTGGCGAGCTGGCCGTTCGGCCACTCGAAGATCCGGTGCGTGAACTCCCAGTACTCCTCGAGCGATTCGCCCTTGTACGCGAAGACGGGCGTGCCCGTCGACGCGACGTAAGCGGCGGCGTGGTCCTGGGTCGAGAAGATGTTGCACGACGCCCAACGCACGTCGGCGCCGAGCGCCTTCAAGGTGTCGATCAGCATCGCGGTCTGGATGGTCATGTGCAGCGAGCCTGCGATCCGCGCACCCCTGAGCGGCCTGTCCTGGCCGAACTCCTGGCGGACCGCCATCAGCCCGGGCATCTCGCTCTCGGCGATGACCATTTCCTTGCGGCCCCAGTCGGCGAGCTCCATGTCGGCGACGCGGTAGTCCTGCGTCGCGGTCGGCGTAACAACAGCGTTCATCGGTCGATCCTCTCTCGGTGGACCGTGCAGGTTCGGGCGCGACAGGGAAAGGTTTCTCGCTGCTCGCCTGAACGACTGGCACGTGGTTCAGCGAGCGCGGTTGGGTAAACCCAGTGCCTGAGCCTGGCGGGCAGAAGATCCCGTTGCAGCGCTCCTCAGGCAGGGCGCGGAGTTTAGCGAATCCGGCGCGCCGAACCAACCTTTGGCCCGGCAAGTGCCGCGCCGGCCGAGTGTCCCCGGTCGGCAGGCGCTATCCTTCATCGTTTCAGCAGGAGGAGAACGCAGTGCTCAAGCTTCACGGCTTCCCGGTCAGCAATTACGTCAACATGGTGCACCTGGCGTTGCTCGAGAAGGGCATCGCCTTCGAATACGTGCTGACGTATCCCGACCAGACCCCGGAGTTCCTGGCCAAGAGCCCGCGCGGCAAGGTCCCCGTGCTCGAGACGCCGCAGGGCTACATCAACGAGGCCAGCGTGATCCTGGAGTACCTCGAGGAAACGGGGACCGGACAGTCGCTGCTCCCGCGCGATCCCCAGGCGCGTGCGTACGTTCGCAGCCTCATGAAAGAGATGGAGCTCTACATCGAGCTCCCCGGACGGTCCTGTTTCGTGGAGGCCTTCTTTGGCGGCACCGTTCCCCGGGCGATCAAGGAAAAGGCGCGCGAGGACCTCGCGGGTGGCTTTGCCGCGTTGCGGCGACACGGCAGGTTCACGCCCTATGTCGCCGGTGCGGAGTTCACGCTGGCCGACATCGTCTTTCTCTACAGCGTCGACCTCGCGAGCACCGTGTCGAAAGGCCTGTTCGGCGTCGATCCCCTGGCCGACTGGCCGGCGGCCCGCGACCTGCTGCAACGGCTCGGTGAAAAGCCGCACGTGCAGATGCTCGCGCGCAATCGCGACGCGGCGCGGCCCGCGTTCGTCGAGGCGATCAAGGCGCGACTCGCGGCGGCCGCCGCTGCCGCACAGGCATAGCCGGCGGGGTGGCGCCGAAATGGCGAAGGCGACGTTTCTGCGGGTCGTCTCGTTGACGAAGCACGGGCGACCGGGAGCTGCGCAGCGGACAGGTTGGCGGGTCCGACGACCCTGGTCAGGGAGTAGCACCCGGAGTTCCTGAGCCAGGAGCGGCGGCTAGCCCGTGAATACGGCCAGTTGGGCGTCGAAAGCACGCTTGTACGCGGGTCGCGCTTCGCCGCGGGCGACGTAGGCGGACAGGTTCGGATACTTCTCCAGCAAACCCGATCCGTTCAACCGGCGCAGCACCGTCACCATCAGCAGGTCACCGGCACTGAACGCATCGTCGAGCCAGTCTGCACGGCCGAGCCGGCTGGAGAGTTCGCCCAGCCGGACACGGACGCGGTCCTCGAGGATCGGCAGGCGCTCCTCGTACCAGGTCTTTTCGCGCTCGAGGATCACGGCCATCGAGCGATCGACGATTGGCGGCTCCACCGTGTTGAGCGCCGCAAACATCCACGCGATCGCGCGCGCCCGGGCATTCGCCTCGTCGGGCAACAGCCCCGCATGGCGCTCCGCGATATGGAATACGATCGCCCCCGACTCGAAGAGGGCAAGCTCGCCCTCTTCATAGGTCGGAATCTGCCC
>JAJTCR010000106.1 GCA_021325695.1 Steroidobacteraceae bacterium
TGTTCGGCGTTGATTTCCTCGACCGTGGGGAACTCCGCCGCGGGCAAGGTCGACAGCGTGAACCGGCTCTTGCGAGCGCGAACGAGCATCCGTTCGCCTTCGAGCGTGAGGGTGATCTCCGTGCCCTCCGGCAACGCCCGGCAGATATCGAGCAGTTTGCGTCCCGGGATCGTGATCTCACCGCCGCGCTGCACGTCGACGTCCGAGGTGGCGACCAGCTCGACCTCGAGGTCCGTCGCCGTGATCGAGAGCTTGCCGCCCTTTGCCGACAGCAGGACGTTCGCGAGGATCGGCATCGTCTGCTTGCGTTCGACCACACCGATCACGGCCTGCAGCGGGCTCAGAATCGATTCGCGCTTCGCGATGATCTTCATCTTCTTTGATCTCAGGATCTTTTATTTAAGAATTCTGTTGTTATGACTTTTAGCACAGCGTCAGTCTGTGCAAAACATCCGCTTCCCCAACGACGGCGCCCCTTTGCGGGCACGGCCAACACACCCCTCAACACCTGTGCCGCCTGTCCGCAGCCTGTGGAGGAAATGTGGAGCAAAGTGCCCGCACTTTCATGCACAGCTTGCTCCACTCAACCCGCAAGGGTTCTCAACAGGTTCGAATAGTCCTCGTTGAGACGCTGCTGCGAGTCGCGCAACTCCTTCACGACGCGGCACGCGTGCAGCACCGTCGTGTGGTCGCGTCCGCCGAATGCGTCGCCGATTTCCGGCAGGCTGTGGTTCGTGAGTTCCTTCGACAGCGCCATCGCCATCTGGCGCGGGCGCGTGATCGAACGGCTGCGCCGCCGCGAAAGCAGGTCCGCGACGCGGATCTTGTAGTACTCCGCCACCGTCTTCTGGATGTTCTCGATCGTGACCAGGCGCTCCTGCAGCGCCAACAGGTCCTTGAGCGCTTCCTTCGCAAAATCCAGCGTGATCGGCCTTCCCGTGAATTGCGAGTTTGCGATCACGCGGCGCATCGCGCCCTCGAGTTCGCGCACGTTCGAGCGGATGCGCTTCGCGACGAAGAACGCGACTTCTTCCGGCAACTCGACACTGCCCTGCGACGCCTTGCTCATGAGGATCGCGACGCAGGTCTCGAGCTCGGGCGGTTCGATCGCGACCGTGAGGCCCCACCCGAAGCGCGACTTCAATCGCTCCTCGAGGCCCTCGACTTCCTTCGGATAGCGGTCGCAGGTCAGGATCACCTGCTGCTGTCCCTCGAGCAGCGCGTTGAACGTGTGGAAGAACTCTTCCTGCGACCGTTCCTTGCCGGCGAAGAACTGGATGTCGTCGATCAGCAGCGCATCGAGCGTGCGATACGCCTGCTTGAACTCGTTGATCGTGTTGTGCTGGAGCGCGCGCACCATGTCGCCGACGAAGCGTTCCGAGTGCACGTAGGCGACACGCGCCTCCTTGCTGCGCGTGCGGATCTGGTTGCCGATCGCGTGCATCAGGTGCGTCTTGCCGAGACCGACGCCGCCGTAGATGAACAGCGGATTGTAAGCTCGACCTGGGTTTTCGGCGACCTGCACGGCCGCGGCGCGCGCGAGCTGGTTGCTCTTGCCTTCGACGAAATTCGCGAAGGTGAAGTCGGGGTTCAGCCGGCCGCCGAACTGGGGCAGCGGGTCGGCCATCGGACGCCGCGCTGGCGAGACGCCACCGACGGAACTGGCGGCGACGGTGGGCGTGGGCGAACCGTGCCGGGCTGACGTACGCGGCTGGGACGGCATGCCGACGCCGTCCAGCAGCGGGGCAGGGCTGGGCAGGGGACGTCTCGAGCCGATCTCGACCACCACCTGCGGCGCCGGTGCGGGAACCAGTTCGTCGACGAGCTCGCCGATCCGCGACACGCAGTTCTGGTTGATCCAATCCACCACGTACCGGTTCGGCGCCAGCAAGCGCAGCCGGCTGCCGTCCTCGACCGCCTGCAAGGGGCGAACCCAGGTGTTGAACGCCTGTTCGGGGAGTTCGGCCTCCAGGCGACGGAGGCATTGATGCCAGAGCGAAATCTCCACGACCGGCGGACCTGCGACGGGCTCGAAAGCTCGAAGGGAACCAAAGGGGGCCGGGAGTGTATACCGGCCCCTCGGCTGTGGATATCTGGCGTTGCGGTTGACGCGCCGCGGTGCGGTGCGTATTCTTTCGCCCCCTTTTACGACCAGTGCATGTTGTTGTTTCTGGTCTTGTTTGTCGCCATCCGGTGGCACGACGGAGCCGAACATGAAGCGCCCCTTTCAGCCCAGCAACCTGCACCGCAAGCGCGTCCACGGTTTCCGCGCACGCATGGCCACCAAGGGCGGCCGCCTGGTCCTGAGCCGTCGTCGCGCCAAGGGCCGCAAGCGCCTCGCGGTCTGATCGTTCCCACGCGCCACAGCGATGACCCGTCGCCCGCGTCGCGCTGCTTCCCGCGCGCGAGCCGACTGACCGACAAGCCCCAGTTCGATGCCGTCCACCGCCGGGGTCAGCGCGCCTCCGATGCGCTGTTCCAGGTCATCACGCGTGCCAACGACGTGGGGCGCGCGCGCCTCGGGCTGGCGGTCGGCGTAAAGGCCGCCGGGAACGCGGCCCGGCGCAATCGACTCAAGCGCCTCGTCCGCGAATCGTTCCGTCACCGCCAGCAGGATCTGCCGCCCGTGGACGTCGTCATCAACGCGCGCGCTGGCGCCGCCCGGTCCGGCAACGATGCGATCCGCGCGAGCCTCGCGGCGCACTGGGATAGGATCGTGCGACGATGCGCGCGCTCCTGATCGGAATCATCAATCTCTATCGGTGGTGCGTGAGCCCGCTGCTGGGGCCGAACTGCCGCTTTCACCCGACCTGTTCCTGCTATGCGCAGGAAGCCATTCGACGCCACGGCGCGCTGCGCGGGTCGTGGCTCGCGGCGCGGCGCATCGGCCGTTGTCATCCCTGGAACCCGGGAGGCTACGACCCCGTGCCTGACGCCGCAGGCAGCTCGTCCACGCCCGCAACAATGAACTGACACGATCGATCGAGCCATGGACAACCCGCGCATTTACCTCTGGATCGCCCTCGCGTTGCTCGTCTGGATGAACATCGTCCAGTGGGACCGCGACCACGCGCAGCCCACTCCGACGGGCGCGAGCGCGCCGGCGGCGACGACCGAGCCGGGTCCGACGACCGGGGCACCGGCGTCGAGCCAGCTGCCCCCGCTGCCGTCGAGCGATCCGACAGCGCCCCCGGCCGCCACGGGACCGGCGGCTGCGCCCGCCACCGCCGCCGTGAATGCCGGTGCGCCCAAGGTGCGTGTCGTCACCGACGTCCTCGACCTCGACATCAGCCTGCAGGGAGGCGACCTGCTGCGCGCCGACCTGCCGCGCTACCCCAAGGACAAGAAGCCGGGGAGCCCGCCCGTGCGACTGCTCACGACGGACGAGGCGACCTTCGGTGTCGTGCGCAGCGGCCTGCGTGCCGCGGACGGCCGCGCCGAGCCCACGCACCTCGCGACGTTCACGACCCCGCGCACCGAGTACCGGCTCGCGCAGGGTGATCAGGAATTGCGCGTGCCGCTCACGTGGACGGACGGACAGGGCCTCAGCGTCATGAAGAACTATGTCTTCCGGCCGGGCCGCTATGACATCGACGTCGTCTACGACGTGCAGAACGCGTCGACGGCCGAGTGGAAGGCCGCGTCCTACCTGCAGTTCGTGCGGCACATCTACCCGCAGGAACGCTCGATGTTCGACGTCGAGAGCTACGCGTTTCGCGGCCCCGCGATCTACGACGGGCAGAAGTACCGCAAGCTTGACGTCGACGACGAGGACGACCTGGCGCTGCGAACGTCGGTCTCCAACGGCTGGATCGCGGAGATGCAGCACCACTTCGTCTCGGCCGCCGTGCCGCCTAAGGACGAGACGTACGATCTCGCGCTGCAGCAGGAGCAGGGACACTCGCTGCTCAGTTACCGCGGTCCGCTCAAGAGCGTGCCCGCCGGCGCGAGCGCGCGGTTCAACGAGAAGCTGTTCATCGGCCCGAAACTGCAGGACCAGCTGCGCACGCTCGGCCCGAAGCTCGAGCGCACGGTCGACTACGGCAAGCTCACGATCCTCGCCGAGCCGCTGTTCTGGCTGCTGCGCCAGGTGTACCGGTTCGTGCAGAACTGGGGCATCGCGATCATCGTCGTCACGGTCCTGCTGAAGCTGCTGTTCTACAAGCTGACCGAGACCAGTGGACGCTCGATGGCCAAGATGCGGACGATCGCGCCGCGCATCAAGAGCATCCAGGAACGCTACAAGGACGATCGCGAGCAGCTCGCGAAGCAGATGATGGAGCTGTACAAGCGCGAGAAGATCAACCCGGTCGCCGGCTGCCTGCCGATCCTGGTGCAGATCCCGGTGTTCCTCGCGTTCTACTGGGTGCTGCTCGAGAGCGTCGAGATGCGCCAGGCGCCGTTCATGGGCTGGATCCAGGACCTCTCGTCGAAGGATCCGTTCTTCGTGCTGCCGATCCTGATGGGCGTGGCGATGTTCGGTCAGTTCAAGCTGAACCCGGCGCCGCCCGATCCGATGCAGGCCAAGATCTTCGCGCTGATGCCGATCGTCATGACGGTGATGATGGCCTGGTTCCCAGCCGGGCTCGTGCTCTACTGGCTCACCAATACGCTGCTCTCGATTGCGCAGCAGTGGAACATCAACCGCGTGGTCGAGATCGAGGCGAAGAAGCGCGGCAGCCGCGCGGTCGAGTAACCGGGGTCCCTTCAGGCAGGCGTCTACCGGGGCCGGACCCCGAGTTCCCATGCACCCGGGCACGGACACCATTGCAGCCATCTCGACCGCGCCCGGCCGCGGCGGCGTGGGCATCGTGCGAGTTTCGGGCCCCGGCGTGAAAGCGATCGCCGAGACGCTGCTCGGTCGCGTGCCCGAACCGCGCCGCGCCGGCCTGCACGATTTCACCGACGAGTCGGGCGCCCCGATCGACCAGGGGCTGGCGCTGTATTTTCCGGCGCCACATTCCTATACGGGTGAGGACGTGCTCGAGCTCCACGGTCACGGCGGCCCCGTCGTCCTGGACCTGTTGCTGCAGCGCCTGCTCGGACTCGGCGCGCGGCTCGCGACCGCCGGCGAGTTCACGCAGCGCGCGTTCCTCAACGACAAGCTCGACCTGGCGCAGGCCGAGGCGATCGCCGACCTGATCGACAGCGGCTCGGCCCAGGCGGCACGCGCTGCGCTGCGCTCGCTGCAGGGCGAATTCTCGCGCCAGGTCCACGAGCTTTCCGAGCGCGCGCTGGAGCTGCGGATGTGGATCGAGGCTGCCATCGACTTCCCGGAAGAAGAGATCGACTTCCTCGCTGACCGCGCGCTCGGCGAGCGGATGGAGGACCTGCGACGACGTTTCGGTGAACTCGCCGAAACGGCGCGGCAAGGCGCCCTGCTCAGGGACGGTCTCACGGTCGTGATCGCCGGTCGTCCGAACGCGGGCAAATCGAGCCTGCTCAACCGGCTGGCCGGCTACGAGGCCGCCATCGTCACGGCGATTCCCGGCACGACCCGTGACGTGTTGCGCGAACGGATTTCGATCGACGGCCTGCCGCTGCACGTGCTGGACACGGCCGGCCTGCGCGAGTCGCAGGATACCGTCGAGGTGGAAGGTATCCGGCGCGCCCACGCGGAGATTGCACGGGCCGACCGCGTGCTGTTCGTGGTCGACTCGGCGGACACCGAGGCAGTCCGCGGGATCGACGCCGACCTTGCCCGACTGCCGTCCGGCGTGCCCCGGACCGTCGTCTTCAACAAGATCGACCTCAGCCTGGAATCGCCCCGGCTGCACGAGGGCGCGGACGGCTCGACCCGGGTCTACGTCTGT
>JAJTCR010000107.1 GCA_021325695.1 Steroidobacteraceae bacterium
GCCGTTGTTCTTCGATTTCGACATCGTGCCGATGCCTGCCGATTCGACCGGTTGCCCGTCGGCGCGCAGCACGGCGCCGATGCGCGCGCCCTTCTCGTCCACCTGCACTTCGACGTCGGCCGGGTTGAAATACGCGACCCGGCCCTCCGCGGGTTTGCGGAAGTAGATCTCGTTCAGGACCATGCCCTGCGTGAGCAGGTTCTGGAACGGCTCGTCGACCGTGGTGAGGTCGAGGTCGCGCATCACGCGCGTCCAGAACCGCGAATACAGCAGGTGCAGGATCGCGTGCTCGATGCCGCCGATGTACTGGTCCACCGGCATCCAGTAGTTCGCGCGTCCGTCGACCATGGCGCGCTCGTTGCCGGCGCTCGCGTAACGGAAGAAGTACCAGCTCGAGTCGACGAACGTGTCCATGGTGTCCGTCTCCCGCCGTGCGGGCTTGCCGCATTTCGGGCACTGGCACTCGAGGAACGTCGCGTGCCGGGTCAGCGGATTGCCGCTGCCGTCCGGCACGAGATCCTCCGGCAGCACGACCGGCAGCTGGTCGTCGGGCACCGGCTGCACGCCGCAGTCGGCACAATGGATCAGTGGAATCGGGCAGCCCCAGTAGCGCTGCCGCGAGATGCCCCAGTCGCGCAATCGGAAATTCACGCGACGACGACCCCGCCCCTGCGCCTCGAACAGCTTCGCGAATGCGTCGAACGCCTCGTCGAAGTCGAGACCGTCGAACTGGCCCGAATTGATCAGCACGCCGTGCTCGAGATACGCCGCCTCGTCGAGGTTCGCGAGCGAGCCGTCGGCGGGCCGGATCACCTGGTGGATGCGGAGCCCGTAACGACGCGCGAACTCGTAGTCACGCTGATCGTGCGCCGGCACCGCCATGACCGCACCGGTGCCGTAGCTCATCAGCACGAAATTCGCGGCCCACACCGGCACGCGCTCGCCCGTGATCGGGTGGATCGCGTGGATGCCGAGCGGCATGCCGCGCTTTTCCATGGTCTCGAGCACGGCCTCGGTCACGCCGGTGCGCTGGCACTCCGCGATGAACGCCTGCAGGTCCGGGTTGCGCTGCGCCGCCCGCTGCGCGAGCGGGTGCTCGGCCGCGACGGCCATGTAGGTGACGCCGCAGAGCGTGTCCGGTCGCGTGGTGTAGACGCCGAGCGAGCCGCCGCCTTCGACCTCGAACTCGATCTCGAGGCCTTCGGAGCGGCCGATCCAGTTCTCCTGCATCAGCTTGACGCGCTCGGGCCAGCCCGGCAGGTCGCGGAGCGCGCCGAGCAGGTCCTCGGCGTAACGCGTGATCGCGAGGTAGTACATCGGGATCTCGCGCTTCTCGACCAGCGCACCCGTGCGCCAGCCGCGCCCGTCGATCACCTGCTCGTTCGCGAGCACCGTCTGGTCGACGGGGTCCCAGTTGACGACACCGGTCGTGCGGTACGCGATGCCCCGCTCGAGCATGCGCAGGAACAGCCACTGGTTCCAGCGATAGTAGTCCGGCTTGCACGTCGTGACCTCGCGTGCCCAGTCGATGCCGAAGCCGAGGGACTTCAGCTGTCGCTTCATGTGCGCGATGTTGTCGTGGGTCCACTTCGCGGGCGGCACGCCGTTCGCCATCGCCGCATTCTCGGCCGGCAGGCCGAACGCGTCCCAGCCCATCGGCTGCAGCACGTTGTGGCCCTGCATGCGCATGTAGCGCGTCAGCACGTCGCCGATGGTGTAGTTGCGCACGTGCCCCATGTGCAGGCGTCCGCTCGGGTACGGGAACATGCAGAGGCAGTAGTACTTGGGACGCGAGGAATCCTCGGCCACGGCGAAGCTGCCGGTGTCGTCCCAGAACTTCTGGGCCGCGGGCTCGAGGACGGACGGTTCGTAACGTTCCTGCATGACGATCGGTCGGCGGCGTGGGCGGACTGCACAGGATACTGGACCGGCCGCGCCGCCGAAAATCGGGTCATGCCCCGGCGGGCAGCTCCAGACCGGGGCCTGCGCCGGATCGACGCGCGTCGAGAAAGGCGACCTTGCCGGCATCGTCGATCCGCCGCTCGACGGCGCCGTCGTGCCACAGGTAGTTCAGGTGCGCGACCGTCTCCCCGACGGCGAGGTAGCGATGAAACCCGCGCAAGGGTCGGCCGTACATCACCGGGAGCAGGTCGTAGGCCGAGGTCGGCGCCCCGCACGCGGCGCGCAGGGCCTCGAGCTGCTGCAGGTGGTGCGAGCGCAGCACCTCGATCCGCCGGTGCAACCCCCGGAACGGCCGCCCGTGCGACGGCAGCACGAGCGTGTCGGGCGGGCACTGTCGCTCGAGCCGAGCGATCGACTCGAGGTACTCGGCGAGCGGATTCGCGTCGGGGCGCGAAGCGAGCACGCTCACGTTGGGCGAAATCGTGGGCAGCACCTGGTCGCCCGTGATCAGGACGGCGTTCGCCGCGTCGTAGAGGCACAGGTGTCCACGACAGTGACCGCTGGTCTCGATGACCTGCCAGGCGCGCCCGCCGGCAACGACTTGATCGCCGCCCGCGACTGCACGCGCGAGCGGCGGCACGTCGCCGTACCAGCGACCGTGCTCGGAGCCGCCGGAGCGGCGGACGGCCTCCTGCGAGACGTCCATGCCGTGGGACGTCACGAAGCGCAGGCGCCGCGCATCCACTTCGTCGCCGGAGGCGGCGAGGAACTCGACCGTGGAGGCGTGACCGACCGTGGACATCCAGAGCGGCGTACCGTGGTGCCGGCGATGCAGCCAGCCCGCGAGGCCCATGTGATCGGGGTGATCGTGCGTGACGAAGATGCGTCGCAGCGGTCGGCCCCGCAGCAGCGTCTGCTCGAGCGAAACCCAGGCCTCGCGACAGACGTCCTCGGCCATGCCGGTGTCGACGAGCAACCAGCCGTCGTCGTCCTCGAGCAGCCACACGTTGATGTGGTTGAGTTCCATCGGCAGCGGGATGCGCGCCCAGTGCAGCCCTCCACCCAGCGGCACCGCGTGTCCGGGCGCCGGCGGTTCGACCTCGAGATAGTCGAGCCCGCGTGGCGGCGACGGATAGAGTTCGCCCTCGCTCGTGATCGCGCCGCGGTGTTCCGTCACGGCCGTATCGCCGTCGCCCGCCGACGCTCGCCGGCCGCAGCGGCGGCGAGCGCCGCGGCCAGCAGCAGGATCACCGGCGCGTTCCCTGCACGCACGTACGGGGTCGATCCGCTGCGCGGTTGCACCGTGCCGGTGAGCACGCCCGGCTCGAACTGCGGCAGGCGCCCCGTGACCGAGCCGTCGTGCTCGATCAGCGCCGTCACGCCGTCGTTGGTCGCACGCAGCATCGCGCGGCCGCTCTCGAGCGAGCGCATGCGGCTGATGTCGAGGTGCTGGTGCGGTGCGGTCGAGTCGCCGAACCACGCGTCGTTGGTGACGTTCACCAGCAGCGACGATTCGCGCACGAGCGCGAGCTGCTCCGAGCCGTACGCGTCCTCGTAGCACACGGTGGGCGCCAGGCTGTGCCCGCCTGCTCGCAAGGGCGCCTGGCGCTCGTTGCCGGGCCTGAAATCGGAGTACGGCAGGTTCATGAGCCGCAACCAGTTGCGCACTGCCTGCGGCACGGGGAAGAACTCGCCGAATGGCACGAGCCGGCGCTTGTCGTACCACTGCTGGTGCGGCACGTCGCGACTCCAGCCCGCGATCGAATTGAAATACGAGCCCGTCGCAGGGTCCCGCCGGATCAGCCCCATGACCAGCGACGAGCCACGCGCGTTCGCGGCTCGGGACACCTGCGCCAGGTAGGGCCGCACGTATTCCTCGAGCGAAGGTACCGCGGACTCGGGCCAGACCACGATGTCGGCACCGAGGTGCGGCGCCGTGAGGTCGACGTAGAGCCGCATCGTGCGCTCGCGCTGGCCGGGCTGCCACTTGAGCGACTGTGGAACGGCGCCCTGCACGAGCGCGACGCTCACGGCCGCGCCGGTCGGCTGCGTCCACGAGACCTGTGCGAGCGATGCGCCGGCCAGCCACACGGAGGTCGCGACCGCCCCCGCAACGATCCGTTCGCGACGGGTGCCGAGCACCAGCGCGGCGAGTGCGCCCGCGGTCACGGCGACGGCGAAGCTCACGCCGTACACGCCGAGCACCGGCGCGTAGCCCCGCAGCGGCGTGGCGAGTTGCGTGTAGCCGAGCGCAAGCCACGGGAACCCGCTCATGAGCCAGCCACGCAGCCACTCCGCGACCACCCACAGCGCAGGCAGCACGAGCAGCCAGCGTGCCAGGCCGCGCGGCGCGAACCAGCGCGCAGCGACGTAGCCCACGAGTGCGCTGTACGCACCCATGATGGCGACGAGGCCCAGCATCAGGAAGGCCGCGAGCCAGACCGGAGCCTGCCCGACGAGGTGGATGCTGTGATAGAGCCAGTACGTGCCCGCGAGGAACGTGCCACCCGTGAACAGGAAGCCGCGCCAGGCGGCTTCGCGCGGTGAGGCCTGGTGCCAGAGCAGGAACAGCGCTGCCGGACACAGGACCGCGAGCGGCACGAAATCGACCGGGGCGAAGGCGGCCGCGAGCGCGAGGCCGAGCGCCGGCGCGAGCCAGCGCCCGCGCGCGAGCACGCGCCGGAGTCGATCCGCCGCGTCCACCGCGTTCAGCCGCGTTCTGGTGGCGACGACGATGTCGGTCGCGCCTCTGGCGTCGTCGTCACGCGCAGCGTCTCGATGCGCCGGCGGTCCGCGCGCGTGACCTTGAGCTCCATGCCGCCGATCTGCACGGCCTCACCGCGGCGCGGCATGCGGCCGAGCTCGTGCAGGACGAGGCCGCCGATCGTGTCCGCCTCCTCGTCCGAGAAACGCGTGCCGAAGGTCTCGTTGAACTCCTCGATGCGCGTGAGCGCGGGCACGGTCCAGGTGCGGTCGGCTTCCTTGCGAATGCCCTCGGCCTCGTCGACGTCGTACTCGTCGCCGATGTCGCCGACGATCTGCTCGAGCACGTCCTCGATCGTGAGCAGGCCCGAGACGCCGCCGTACTCGTCGACGACGATCGCCATGTGGTTGTGCGTGAGGCGGACTTCCTTGAGCAGCACGTTCAGGCGCTTGCTCTCCGGGATGAACACCGCGGGCCGCAGGCACTCGCGGATGTCGAAGTCGTCCTTGTCGTCCTCGACGAAGAAGCGCAGCAGGTCCTTGGCGAGCAGGATGCCGGCGACCTCGTCGCGGTCCTCGCCGACCACCGGGAAGCGCGAATGGCCGGACTCGATCACCACGGGCAGGATCTTCTCGACCGGTTCGTCGCGGTTGATCACGACCATCTGCGATCGCGGCACCATCACGTCGCGCACCTGGATCTCGGAGACTTCGAGCACGGATTCGAGCATCTCGAGCACGTCGGCGTCGATCAGGCCGCGCTCGCGTGCATCGGCGAGCACGTCGGCGAGCTGATGCAGGTCGCGCGGCTCGCCCGTGATCGATTCGGCGATGCGGCGCACCCAGCCGCGCGAGTTGGACGAGGATCCGGTTTGCCCGTTGCTACTCATACCCTTCCGTGCGTGACCCGGCGATAGGGGTCATGAAACCCCAAACCCTGCAGGATTTCCACCTCGAGGGACTCCATGATCCGCGCGGCGCGGGTCCGCTCGTGGTCGTACCCCAGCAGGTGCAGCGTGCCGTGCACCACCATGTGCGCCCAATGCGCTGACAGTGCCTTGTCCTGCTCGCGGGCCTCCTGCGCCACCACCGGCGCGCAGATCACCACGTCGCCGAGCGCGCCGTCGACCATCTGCTCCGCCGGCGAGGCGGGGAACGACAGTACGTTGGTCGGCTTGTCCCTGCCGCGAAACCCG
>JAJTCR010000108.1 GCA_021325695.1 Steroidobacteraceae bacterium
GCCGTCGCCTCGACGATCGTGGCGCCGGGTTGCAGCCGGCCGGTCCGCTCGGCCGCCTCGATCATCGAGAGGCCGATGCGATCCTTGATCGAGCCGCCGGGGTTCTGGCTCTCGAGCTTCAGATAGAGCTCGCACGGCCCGGTGTCGAACGAACGCACGCGCACCAGCGGCGTGTTGCCGATCAACGAAAGCACCGAGTCGTCGGCCATCCGGATTCTCGCATCCCTGCCCTGGGGCCGCGATTGTGCTGGATCGCGCGAGCTCCCGTCACGCCGCGCTGCGCAACGCGGCGCTCCAGGCGCCGCGTCAGGACGCCTTCAACTGGTCCTTGAGCTCGCGGCGGAGAATCTTGCCGACGTTGGTCTTCGGCAGCTCGTCCCGGAAATAGACACGCTTCGGCACCTTGTAGCCGGTCAGCGACGCACGACAGTGCTCGATCAGCTGTTCCTCGCTGAGCGCCGGGTCCTTGCGCACGACGAACAGCGCAACGACTTCGCCGGCGCGCTCGTCGGGCTGCGCCACCGCCGCCACTTCGAGCACGCCGGGATGGGTCGCGACGACCCCCTCGACCTCGTTCGGATACACGTTGAAGCCGGAGACGAGGATCATGTCCTTCTTGCGGTCCTCGATGAACACGAAGCCGCGCGGGTCCATGTAGCCGATGTCGCCGGTGCGCAGCACGTGCCCCGGCAACATCACCTTTTCGGTCTCGTCGACCCGGTTCCAGTAGCCGCGCATGACCTGCGGCCCTTCGACGCAGATTTCCCCGGACTGGCCCTGCGGCAGCACGGTGCCGTCATCGTCGCGGATCGTGACGACGGTCGACGAAATCGGCAGCCCGATCGAGCCGTTGAAGTCGTCGCCCGGCCGGTTGATGCAGGCGGCCGGCGACGTCTCGGTCAGGCCCCACGCCTGCGTGAGCACGTTGCCGGTCACGCGTTTCCACTGCTCGGCCACCGCGCGCTGCACGGCCATGCCGCCGCCGAGACTGATGCGCAGCGAGCCGAAGTCGAGACGGTCGAAGCCGGGCGTGTGCAGCAACGCGTTGAACAGGGTGTTGACGCCGGCGAAGAACGTGAAACGGTGCTTCGCCAGTTCGCGCACGAAGCCCGGGAAGTCGCGCGGGTTCGGGATCATCACGTCGTGTGCGCCGAGTTGCAGCATCGCGAAGCTGTTCGCCGTGAGCGCGAAGATGTGGTAGAGCGGCAGCGCCGTGATCGCGACGACGGATTCGCCCGGTTTCATGGCCGGTTTCATCCACGCTTCGGCCTGCAGCACGTTCGCGACGATGTTCCGATGCGTCAGCACCGCGCCTTTCGACACGCCGGTGGTACCGCCCGTGTACTGCAGGAACGCGACGTCGTCAGGGCCGAGGGCCACCGACTCGAGGTTCTCGAAGCGTCCCTTGCTCAGTGCGTCAGTGAAGCTCACTGCGCCCGGTAAGCTCCACTCCGGCACCTGCTTGCGCACGTGCCTCAGCGCGAAGTCGACCAACACCGACTTCGGGAAACCGAGCAGGTCCCCGACGGAGGTGACGATGACGGTGTCGAGGCCGACGTCGTCGACCACCTGCTGCAGCGTGTGCGCGAAATTCTCGAGGATCACGATCGCACGCGCGCCGGAGTCCGCGAGCTGGTGCTTGAGCTCACGAGGCGTGTACATTGGGTTCGTGTTGACGATCGTGAGCCCCGCGCGAAACGCGCCGAGGATCGCGACCGGATACTGCAGCACGTTCGGCAGCATGATCGCGATGCGGTCGCCCGGACGCAGCCGCGCGACCCGCTGCAGGTATGCGCCGAAGCGAGCGCCGAGCACGTCGAGATCGCCGTAGGTCAGCGTGCGGTCCATGCAGCTGAAACAGGGCCGGTCGCGATGCCGCTCGATCGTGCGCTCGAGCAGGTGGAGCAGCGACCGATGCTCGGACGGATTGATCTCCGCCGGCACCCCGGGCGGGTAGTGCTTGAGCCAGATCTTTTCCACGGCGACGACTCCCTGCCCTTGGCCGCGCCCCCGCGCGACCCGTTCGCTATATAGCAGCGACCGGCGTCGAAAACACCGCAGGCGGATACGAAAGTGCCGACCGTCGGCTACTTGCGTGCCAGCAGCGGTACCAGGCGCGGCCAGATCTCGTCCAGCAGCTTCGGTTGTGCAGCGGCCGTCGGATGCAAGCCGTCGTCCTGCATCAGCGTGTCGTCGAGCGCGACGTCCTCGAGCAGGAACGGAACCTGGGCCAGGCGGTGACTCGAGGCAATCTGCCCGAACAGGTCGTGGAACTGGCGGGTGTACGCGGCTCCGTAATTCGGCGGGATCCGCATGCCGACGACCAGGACCTTCGCGCCCGCCTGCTGTGCAAGCTCGACGATTTTCTCGAGGTTGGCCCGGATGTCGGCGATCGGCAACCCGCGCAGGCCGTCGTTCCCGCCGAGCTCGACCACGACGACCACCGGCCGGTGCGTGGCGAGCGCACGCGGCAGCCGGGCCAGGGCGCCACCCGTCGTTTCGCCGCTGGAACTGGCGTTGACCACGCGATGCCCGTAGCCTTTGGCGCGCAGTCGGGCCTGCAACAGGGACACCCAGCCCTGCTCGACGCGAATCCCGTACGCCGCGCTGAGGCTGTCGCCGAGCACGAGGATGGTGGGCGAGGAGGTCGCGTCCGCCGCACGCGCGACGACGCCGAACCAGGTCGCCATGCCGAGGAAGACGATGACGAGCAACGACGAGAACAGACGGGCCGCGAACGCAGACGGCGAGACGGTGCTGGCGGCGGAAGGCATCGGCAAGCAGGTTAGCAGCCCCGAGGGAACCCTCGCCATCCTCGCCGACGTCTCGATCGCGATCCGGCGCGGCGAGTCCGTGGCGGTCGTCGGCGCCTCCGGCGCGGGCAAGTCGACGCTGCTCGCGCTGCTAGCCGGGCTCGACGAGCCGACCGCGGGTCGCGCCTGGCTCGCAGGACACGACCTCACCGCGCTCGACGAGGACGGTCGCGCGGCGGTTCGCGCCCGTCACGTCGGCTTCGTGTTCCAGTCGTTCCACCTCGTGCCGTCGCTGACGGCGCTCGAGAACGTGATGCTGCCGCTCGAACTGGCACGGCGGTCCGATGCACGCGCCACCGCCAGGGACGTGCTGACGCGCGTCGGCCTCGGCGAGCGACTCGGGCATTACCCGCGACAGCTGTCGGGCGGGGAGCAGCAGCGCGTCGCGATCGCGCGTGCGTTCGTGACGCGGCCCGACGTGCTGTTCGCCGACGAGCCCACCGGCAACCTCGATGCCGCGACCGGCGAAAAGATCATGGAATTGCTGTTCGGTCTCAACGCCGCGACGCGTACGACGCTCGTGCTCGTGACGCACGATCGCGCGCTCGCCGCGCGGTGTGATCGCGTGATCCGCCTCGACGCGGGCCGCGTGCTCGCGCCGGCCGCCTGAGGCGCACGCATGGGCTGGCTCACGCTCGCGCTGCGCAACCTGCTGCGGGACCTGCGCTCGGGGGAGCTCGCGGTGCTCGTGCTCGCGTTGCTGGTGGCGGTGGCCTCGTTGACCGCGGTCGGGTTTTTCACGAGCCGGATCGGCCGGGCGGTCGAGCAGCAGGCCGGCGAGGTGCTCGCCGCGGACCTGCGCCTTCGTTCCGCGCGGCCGATCGACGGACGCTACGATCGCGAGGCGGCGCGACGCGGCCTGCGCGTCGCGCGGCTGGAGACGATGCCGAGCGTCGTCTTTGCCGGCGAGGAATCCTCACTCGTCGCGTTGCGGGCGGTCGGCCCGGGCTATCCGCTGCGCGGACGCCTGAAGACCGCGGACCGGCCGTTCGGCCCTGGCGTCGTGACCGACGACATCCCGGCCCCTGGCGAGGCTTGGGCGGACTCCCGGCTGCTCGCGAAACTCGGGGTCGATGTCGGCGCAAGTCTCGCAGTCGGTGCTGCGACCGTGCGGGTGAGCCGCGTGCTCGACTACCGGCCGGACCAGGGCAGCGGCTTTGCCGACCTGTCCCCGACACTGATGATCAACCTCGTCGACCTGCCGGCCACCGAACTCGTCCAGCCGGGCAGCCGTGTCAGCCGCGCCGCGCTCTTCGCCGGCGATCCGTCCGCGATCGAGCAATTCGAGGCGTGGCTCGCCACGCACAAGCAGCAGGGCGAGCGATTGCAGTCGATCGCCGACGCCAGCCCGCAGATCCGCGCCTCCGCGGACCGCGCGGGACGCTTCCTCTCGCTCGCGAGCCTGGTCAGCGTGCTGCTGTCGGCGATCGCGGTCGCGATGGCGGCACAGCGCTACGCGCGCCGCCACCTCGATACGGTCGCGCTGATGAAGTGCATGGGCGCCTCGCAGGCGCTCGTGCAGCGGCTCACGATCGTTCAGCTCGTCGTGATCGGCACGGTGACCGCCCTCGTCGGCACGGGCGTCGGCTACGTCGCCCAGACGGGCATCGCCTGGCTGCTGCGTGACCTGCTCCGCGGGGAGCTGCCGACCCCGACCGCCGACGCAGTCCTGCTCGGGGTGGTGACGGCCGTCGTCGTGCTCGTCGGCTTCGCATTGCCGCCGCTGCTGCGCCTGCGGCGCGTGCCGCCCGCGCGCGTGCTGCGCCGCGACCTCGAACCACCGCCGCTGCGCTACGCAGTCGTTTACGGGCTCGCGATCGGTGCGGTGCTCGCGTTGCTGTACTGGATCGTCCGCGACCCGACGCTGGTCGGCTACGTCGCGGGCGGCCTCGGCGGCACGTTCCTGTTGCTCGCGCTCGCGGGCTGGGGGCTGGTGCGGGCACTCGCGCCGCTGCGACGCGGCGTCGGTGTCGCCTGGCGCTACGGGCTCGCCAACATCGTGCGCCGTGGCCGCGACAGCGTCGTGCAGATCGTGGCCTTCGGCCTCGGTTTCACCGTCCTGCTGCTGCTGAGCCTAGTGCGCGACGACCTCCTGCGCGACTGGCGCGCGAGCCTGCCGGTCGACGCGCCCAACTATTTCATGATCAACATCCGGCCCGACGAAGGCGACCGCGTCCGCGAGTTCTTCACGCGCGCGGGCTTCCCGTCCACGGAGCTGGTGCCGATGCTGCGGGCGAGGCTGATCTCGATCAACGGCGCGTCGGTGGACGCGCTGCCGTTCGCGTCGGACCGCGCGAGCGAGTTCGTCGAGCGCGAGGCCAACCTGACGTGGTCGGCGGCGCTCGGACCCGGCAACACCATCGTCGCCGGCCGCTGGTGGCCGGTCGATCGCGCACCGCGTGAGCCGCAGGTCTCGGTCGAGCGCGAGTATGCCGAGACGCTCGGGCTCGAACTCGGCGACACGCTCACCTACGACATTGCAGGCGACACCGTGACCGGGCGCATCACGAGCCTGCGCGAAGTGCGCTGGGACACGTTCAAGCCGAACTTCTTCGTCGTGTTCTCGCCCGGCGTGCTCGACGACGTGACGGGCACGCTGATCACGAGCGTGCACGTCGAACCGGGCCAGCGACCGGCACTGGTCGAGCTCGTGCGACGGTTTCCCGAGGTGACGATCATCGACATCGAGGCAATGCTGGCGCAGGTCCGCGACGTCATGGACAAGGCGAGCCTCGCCGTGCAGTACGTGTTCCTGTTCACGCTGGCGGCCGGGCTGATGGTGCTGCTCGCAGCCGTGCAGGCGACGCGCGACGAGCGTCGCTACGAGAGCGCGATGCTCCGGACGCTCGGCGCGACGCGCGGCGTCGTGTTCCAGGGCGTGGCCGCCGAGTTCGTCGTGCTAGGCGCCCTGGCGGGGTTGCTCGCGGCGGGCGGTGCGACGGCGGTCGGCTGGCTGCTCGCGCGGCGGGTCTTCGACCT
>JAJTCR010000495.1 GCA_021325695.1 Steroidobacteraceae bacterium
GTGCACTACACGCTCGCGGAACTGCAGACCGAAGTCGAGGCACTCCGCGCGCTCGTCTACCGCGCGACCGAGCTGTTCGTCGCCGGCCAGGACGTGACCCAGCTCGCCTCGATGGCCAAGCTCAAGTCGGGCCGGCTCACGCGCGAGGTCGCCGACAAGTGCCTGCAGTACTGGGGCGGCATGGGATTCACCTGGGAAAACCCCCTGTCGCGGCTGTACCGCGACGGCCGAGTCGGCTCGATCGGCGGTGGCGCCGACGAGGTGATGCTCTCGATCATCGCCCGGATTGCCGGCACGCTGCCGAGGGACCCGGCATGACGATGGCCCCGGGCCTCACGGGCGCGGCGCTCGTGCAGTCGGAGCGACGCGGGGCGTTCTGGTTCGTGCGGCTCCATCGGCCCGACCGACGCAATGCGCTGTCACGCGCGCTGCTCGAGGCGCTCGCCGGCGTGTGTGCCGAGGTGGAGACCGACCCGCAAGCGCGCGGCGTGGTGCTCTGGGGCGCCGGGGAACACTTCTGCGCCGGCGCTGATTTCGCGGACTTCCAGGAGCTGATGGCCAGCGCTGCTCCGTCAGGACGCGACCCCATCGCCGAGCACAACCGCGAGTTCGGCCGCGTGCTTGAGCGGCTCATGGCGCTGCCGGTGCCGACGCTCGGCGTCGTTCGCGGCGCGGCGATGGGTGGCGGCTGCGGACTCGCGGCAGCCCTCGACCGTGTCATCGCGGCGCGGGACGCGGTGTTCGCGATGCCCGAGGTGACGCTCGGGGTCGCCCCGGCACAGATCGCCCCGATCGTTGTCCGCCGCCTGGGCGCATCGCGCGCCCGCTGGCTCATGCTGAGCGCGAGCAAGCTCGACGCGGACGCTGCACTCACTGCCGGGCTGGCCGACATCGTGACGCCGGTCGACGACGTGGCCGACGCCGTCGCGACGGAATTGCGCGCACTGGCGGTCGCCGAACCGCGGGCACTGCGTGCGACCAAGCGCCTCGTCACGCTCGCGACCTCCCTGCCGCTCGGCGAGGCGCTCGACGGTGCTGCGCTCGAATTCGCGGCGCTGCTGCGCGCCGGCGCGGCGCGCGAGGGCATCGCGGCTGCACGTGAACGGCGTCCTCCTGCCTGGTGCGTGGACGTGCCGAGCCTGCCGGAGTTCACGTGACCGGTGTCCACCGCGTGCTGGTCGCCAACCGCGGCGAAATCGTCGTGCGCATCGCGCGGACGGCGCGCCGGCTCGGCATCGCGACCGTCGCGATCCACTCCGACGCCGATCGCGACGCGGCACACGTGCGCGCATGCGACGACGCCGTGGCCATCGGGGGGTTCGCGGCAACGGAGAGCTACCTCCGTATCGACCGAGTCCTCGAGGCGGCGCGCATCGCGCACGCGGATGCGATCCACCCGGGCTATGGCTTCCTCGCCGAGAACCCGGAGTTCGCGGCCGCGGTCGAGGCCGCCGGACTCACGTTCATCGGGCCGCCGCCCGCCGCGATCGCGGCGATGGGCGACAAGGCCCGGGCGCGTCGACGCATGGCTGCGGCCGGCATCCCGGTGCTGCCCGGCTACGACGGCGAGGCTCAGGACGAGTCGACGTTGCGGCAGCACGCCGCGCGGATCGGTTATCCGCTCATGATCAACGCCGCCGCGGGCGGCGGCGGTCGCGGCATGCGACTCGCCGCGACGGAACCCGAGTTTGCGGCAGCACTGGGGGCCGAGGCGCCCTCGCCCGCCGTCGATGCCGCACTGCGCGAGCGCATGGGCGCCGCGGCCGTCGCGGTGGCACGGCAGATCGGATACTTCGGCGTCGGCACGGTCGAGTTCCTGCTCGACCGCGACGGTCGCTACTACTTCATGGAGATGAACACGCGGCTGCAGGTCGAGCATCCGGTCACCGAGGGCATCACCGGGCTCGACCTCGTCGAACTGCAGTTTCGCGTCGCGCGTGGCGAGCCGCTGCCGTTGCAGCAGCATGACGTGACGCTGCGGGGGCATGCGATCGAAGTGAGGCTCTGCGCCGAGTCGCCGGCCGACGATTTCCTGCCGGGCAGCGGCCCGGTCGTCGACTGGCACGTGCCGCCGGGCGTGCGGTGCGATCATGCGCTCGCGCCCGGCGCGACGGTCACCGCCTGGTACGACTCGATGGTCGCCAAGCTGATCGCGCACGCGCCGACGCGCGCCGAGTGCGTCGAGCGACTGGCGGACGCACTCGACCACACCGTGCTGCTCGGCCTGCCGAGCAACCGGGCGTTTCTCGCACGCGTGTTGCGGCACGAGGCCTTCGTTGCCGGTCAGGACGTCTCGACTGCCTTCATTCCCCGACATTTCGGCGACGCGTCCCACCGCCAGCCCGCCCCGGATCCCGCCACCTGGGCGCTCGCGGCGTGGCTGTCCGTGGTCGCGGCACCGGAGACGCTCGACACCGTGGCCGACTGGCGTCACTGGAGCACCGGCCGCCCCTTGCCGCACCCGTGGCGCCTGCGCTGGCAGGCCCCCGCGTCCGTGGGGCGCGACCTGCCGCACGACCGGCGGGGACGCGTGACGCTCCACCTGGACCACGCCGTCGTCGACACCGGCGACCGGCGTTTCGCAATCTCGGGCGCAGCCGGGCCGGCGCGGGTGCGGGCGCGCGCGACGATCGACGACGGGCCGCTCGATTATCGCCATGCGTGGGACGGAGCGACGCTCTGGCTGCACACGACCGGCGGCGACTTCGCCTTCGAGTGTCGCCGTCGCGAGCCGGCGCGGTCGGGCATCGCGAACGGCGACGGCGCGCGCGAGGTGCGGGCGTCGATCAATGCCCGCGTGGCGGAGGTCGTCGCGCAGGCAGGCGCGCGGGTGCAGCCCGGCGACCGGCTGGTCGTGCTCGAGGCGATGAAGATGGAACACGACGTCCGCGCGACGCGCGACGCCACGGTCGCCGAGGTCGGCGTGCGCGCGGGCGAGCAGGTCGTGCCCGGCCAGGTGCTCGTGCGCTACGGAGGAGAACCGTGATGACGTCGTCGAAAGTCGTCGTGACCTGTGCCCTC
>JAJTCR010000109.1 GCA_021325695.1 Steroidobacteraceae bacterium
CCCGGCGTCTCCGCCCGGCTCCGCAGTCGATACACCGTGCACGACGGCGACTTCTGGGACGAGCTCACGCTCGCGCGCCTGCGCGAATTCGACTTCGCGGTCTGCACGATCGACGACAGCGTGGCCCGCGTGCGCATGAACCAGAAGTGCCTGGTCGCGAACGTGAGCCTGCTGCAAGCCTGGACCGACGATGGCGTCGCGACCGTCGGTGCCTATCCGTTCGGGGCACTCGACGACTGCGCGTGCTTCGAATGCGACGCTGGCCGCACGGCGACGCCCATGCCGCTGGCGTCGCTCAGGCTCACCGTCGGCGAATCGGAGCCGGGCGCCGTGGCGCACGTCGCGACGTGCAGCATCGCGGGCGCACTCGCCGCGGCGCTGGTCGTGCGCATCGCCGCGGGTTCGCATGACCGCGTCGCGCGTCGCGCGTCGCTGGACACGACCTCGGGCGCGGGCAGCTCCGTCGAACTCTCCCGTGACCCCGACTGCGTACGTTGCCACGGCCTGTCGCGACCGGTGCCGATCGTGTTCACGCGCAACCGCTGGTCGGTGTCGTCGGCCGTGGCGACGTCGAGCCCGGGAACACTCGAGCAGAACGTGCAGTTGAGCGACGACATCGACGGCCTGCCGGGACACTCGTTCAGCGTCGGCGAGCTGGTCCAACGCTACGGCGGCGGTCCGATCCCGGCCAAGTTCGCGCTGACGGCGGTCGAGGGACGCACCGTCTGCCTCGACTTCGAGGACTTTGCGCGCGATGCAGCCGAGTCTGGCACGTCGCGCGTCACGGCGAACCGGCGACCGTCGATCTGATCGGTCAGGGTGCCGGAGGACCGGGCCGCGCCTCGACGGTCGAGGACGGCGGCGGCCCGATCACCTCGAAACCCGTCGCGAAGTAGTCGGTCTCGCCGAAGCAATCGGTCGGCAGGCCGCGGTGCTCCTCGTAGTGGATGCGCACCTGCTGACCGACCGCCGCGCGCAACGGCTGCAGGACCGTCGCGTCGCGCGCGCTGAAATGCCAGATCTGCGGTGCGACGCCGCCGACCACGTACAGCGCGAGTTCGCCCTCGTAGGTCTTGCAGATCCAGCCGCGCTTGGAGAACTTCTGCAGGACGCCCGCGCGCTCGCCTTCGGAGTAACTGAACCAGAGCATGAACGCCGTGTAGAGCGCGACCAGCACGACGGCGACGGCGAGGCCACCCCACAGGTAAGCCTTGAAGCCGCGCCGGGACGGGCCTGCGGAGGACGGCGGGGCTGCAGCAGGCGTCGTTTTCATGATTGGTTTTTCCGGTCGTCAGAGCTGCGAGTCGATCGGCACCAGCCGCAGCAGCGTGACGCCCAGGCGACGCATCGCGCTCGCATCGGGCTCGTGCTGCGACCGGCGGTCGCGTCCCCCGGCGCGATCGTACCAAACGAGTTCGCCGTCGGGTTCGATCACGACGCGATAGCTGAGCTCGGGCGAAGTGATCAGGTCCCATTGCTCGCGCAGCTGCGCGGCCAGCTCGGGACTGTCGACGAGCACGCCCATTTCGGTGTTCAGGATCGCCGAGCGCGGGTCCAGGTTCATCGAGCCGACGTAGACCCAGCGATCGTCGATCAGCACCGCCTTGCTGTGCAGGCTCGCGCCCGAGGACCCGGTGACGCTCAGCTGGCTGCGGCCGTGCGGGCTCCCGGCCTTGCGCTTCATCTCGTAGAGCTCGACGCCCCCGCGGGCGAGTTGCCGGCGCACGCGCGCGTAGCCCGTGTGCACCGCGGCCACGTCCGTCGCGGCCAGCGAGTTCGTGAGCACCGCCACGCGCAACCCGCGTTCGACGTCGCGGACGAGCCTTGCCGCGCCCTCCTGGCCCGGCACGAAGTACGGCGAGATGATCAGCGCTTCGCGTCGCGCGGCGGCGATCGCTCGCTCGAGGCTCGCGAGCACCTTCGAGCCGTCGGCGCCGCGTTTGCCGCCGACCTTGCTCGGGTCGTCGACCAGCAGCTGCACGTTCTTGACGCGCAGCGCCGCCGGTACGTCCGTGAGCAGCCGGGTCCGGTTCTGCACGTCGCGGAGTGCCCGCACGTAAGGCGCGTCCGCGACCTCCTCGCGGTACTGGAGCGCGGCCGCCATCAGCTCCTCGAGGTCCTTGGGCCTGGGCTTGCGCACGTCGAAGCGCGAGATCGGCACGGCGCTGGTGCTGTTCCAGTAGTCGTCGAACTGGCTGCTCACCTCAGCGACGACGGGACCGGTGAGCGCGACGTCGAGGTCGGCGAAGTTGGAGTGCGGCGACGCGCCGAAGTACTCGTCGCCGATGTTGCGGCCGCCGATGATCGCGATGCGGTTGTCGGCGATCCACGACTTGTTGTGCATGCGGTGGTTCAACCGGCTCGCGCGCAACACCCATTCGCTGGCCCAGCCCCACAGCCCCGCACGGCTGTAGAACGGGTTGAACAGCCGGACCTCGATGTTCTCGTGCAGGTCCGTCACCGCGAGGCTCTCGTGCTTGTCGCGCGCGTCGAGGTCGTCGATCAGCACGCGGACGCGCACGCCGCGTTCGGCCGCGCGCAGCAGCTCGGCCGCGAGCAACCTGCCCGTGAGGTCCTCGTGCCAGATGTAGTATTGCACGTCGAGCGTGCGCTCGGCCTCGGCGGCCGTCGCCGCGCGATACGCGAATGCGACCGCATTGTTTTCCACGAGCCGGACCGTGGAGACGCCGGGCTCGTCGCCGAGGTCCCGCAGCACCGCACGGTCCAGCGCGGTGTCGGTGGCCGGCGGCACCGCATACGTCGCGACGATGCCGTCCATGCGCGGCGCACTCGCGCAATGGGCGAGCAGCGGCAGGACGGCGACGAGGGCCAGCGTGCGCAGCCAGCGACTCACCGCGCGACCGCCTCCACGGCGACGGCCTCGACCTCGTCCGGCCGCCGCACGTCGAGCCAGCCGCGGACCCGCTGCACGAGGTACCCGTGAAACGGATTGCTGCGCTGGCGGGTCAGCAGCCAGTTCGGCACCGAGAGCACGCCGTTCTCGCCGCGGGCCTCGATCCGGCCCAGCTGGACGTGGCGTACGTCACGCGGCGCCTCGTAGCCGTACAACGCGTCGTCGGGCGGGAACGGCAGCGCCACGTGCGACAGCGAGAACACGTTGCGCGGCCACTCCGCTTCGAGCGGCCGTCGCCGCGCGTCCGTGCCCAGCGCCGGCACGCGCCGCTCCTCGACCCGGGCCGTCTGCGACGTCTCGTTCGTGACGAGCGTCAGTGCGTACGGGCGGTGCGGCTGGGCCAGCAGCCGTCGGGTGAGCGGACCCGGGTCGTCGACCAGCAATGGCTGCACGAGCGACAGCCGGTTGACGTCGAACAGCACGAGCTCGTGTCCCTCCGCCGCGAGCTTGCCGAGCAGTGCGTCGGCGACCTTGCCCGCCTGCACCGTCGAATCGACCGTCGACACGAACGCGAGCATCGGTGGCAGGCCGCGCACCGGGCCGTCCGCCGCGAGCCGGGCGATGCGCCGGGCGACCGTGCTGGTGAGTCGCTGCGTGACGCCGGCCGCGTGCCACGGGAACGACTGGTACTTGAACGGGTCGATCTCCGGTTCGATCAGCTGCCACGCCGCGCGCCCGAATCCCTGCAGGTCGGACAGTCCCGTGCGAATGCGTCCGAGCGCGGCGAGGCGTGTGATGCCGATCGCGGGCGAGATCAGCACCAGCCGCGACGGCCGCGGCAGCGACGCGTCGTCGCGCGCGTCGAGCGCGTCGAGCGCGTAGCCGACCGCGAGCGCCGCTCCGTTGGAATAGCCGATCACGTCGATCGGCAGGTCGGGCCCCAGCGTCCGTCGCAGGTCGCGCATCGCGAGCGCCGTGGCGGCCTGGAGGTCTTCCAGTTCGAACCGCAACAACGCCGACGGCGCGGTGCCGTGCCCCGGCAACCGCAGGCCGACCACGCGACGGCCGTCGCTCGCGAGCACTTCGGCCAGGCTGCGCAGGCTGTACGGCGAGTCGGTCAGGCCGTGCAGCAGCAGCACGCCGCCGTTCGTCTCGCCGCGTGGCTCGAGCACGAACGTCATGTTCCAGTTCGTGCTCCACTGGTCCGGGTCGCTGCGACTGCCTGCGGCGTAACGATTGAAGGGGCTGCCGTCGCGGCGCGTCCGTGCCCGGATCTCGTCATCGAGCTGCTGCCGCAACTCACGCTCCCGAGCGACGTATTGCACGAGCGTCGTGATCCGGCCTGCGTCGTAGTCGGCTGCCTTGAATTCCGCGTCGAGCCGCGCGCGATGCCAGGGCTCGAGCGCCGGGCCAGCCCACAGGTAGTGCAGATAGAAGCCGACGCCGACCAGCAGGAGCGCCGTCAGCAGGGACAACATCGAACGTCCCAGCCATTGCAGCGTCTTGCGCGCGCTCATCCACGTCCCGAATTTTGTCGTCCCGTCTGGATCATGTCTGAATCGGGCCCCTCTCGTAAAACCCGAATGGTCCCTCGGGACAATCCCCGTCAGCATTCTCGACGGCAGGTCGCATCGCGCGACCAATGGCAAGGTGGAGCGAGTGATGGCACCCGATGCGGCGACAGCGACGAGGCTCGCTGACGCACCCGCATCCGGCGTCGTGCCATCCCGTGATTATGCCGACCGCCTACGCGAGGCGGCGGACCTGTTGCAGGCGCAAGGCGCCAATCCGTATCGCGTCGCCACGTACCGCAAGGCGGCCGACGCGATTGCGGCGCTGGATCCTGCCGCCATCGTCGACCTGGTCGAGCGCGAGGGCGTCGACGGGCTGGACCGTCTGCCGCACGTCGGGCGCGGCATCGCGACCGCGATCGTCGAGATGCTGCGGACGGGTCATTGGGGGCAGCTCGAGCGCTTGCGCGGCACTTGCGACCCCGTCCAGCTGTTCACGGTCGTGCCCGGCCTCGGTCATCGACTCGCCGAGCGGATCCACGAAGAACTGCACGTCGACACGCTCGAGGGGCTCGAGCACGCAGCACACGACGGTCGGCTCGAGAACGTGCCCGGCGTCGGTCCACGCCGTGCCGCAGCGATTCGCGCGAGCCTGCACACGCTGCTCGTGCGCGATCGCGGCCGCAACGCCCCGACCCTCGGCGCGGGACCGCGTCCGTCCGTTAAGCTGCTGCTCGCCATCGACCGCACCTACCGCGAACAGGGTGCGGCCGGCACGCTGCCGACGATCGCGCCGGCACGCTTCAACCCGACCGAGGAAGCCTGGCTGCCGGTCCTGCACTGCGAGCGCGACGGCTGGCAATTCACGGCGATGTTCTCGAACACCGCGCAGGCGCACCAGCTCAACCGGACGCGCGACTGGGTGCGGATCTTCTTCTACGACTCCGAGAACTCCGAAGGCCAGCACACCGTCGTCACCGAGACGCACGGCGCGCTGGCCGGCAAACGTGTCGTGCGCGGTCGCGAATCGGAGTGCCGCGCCGCCGGTTCGTGACTCACGCCGCGCCCGACCGGGCGAGCGGGTGATCGGCTTGGGGAACTGCTAGCGCTGGGTCGTCGGGAGCCCCGCGCCGCCCGGCCTGCGCACGCGACACTTGTGTCGCCATTCGAGCAGGTCGTCGCGATGCTCCTTGCTCACCTTGCCCGTGCCGTCGCATTCGGCGCATTCGAGCGGCTCCGCCTCGGGCGATTCTCCGTGCACCAGGCCTTGTCCGTCGCAGCAGGGACACACGTGCATTTTCGGCAAGTCAGGCTCCTTCGTGCGGTGGTCGGCTGTCGTGGCTCGGTGGTCAGGGCGGCGACTTGAACCGCGGGCCACGACCGCCGCGTTCGTCGTAGAAGCGACCCGCCCCG
>JAJTCR010000110.1 GCA_021325695.1 Steroidobacteraceae bacterium
CATGCCCACAAATACTCCACCGATTCCCGGCTGGCCAAGGACGCTCGCACTGGTATTAGGCGCGACTACGGTGGTCGGCGGCCTCAGCTCGTTCCTCGGCTGGGCCCTCGACATTCCCCGCCTGGCCGACTGGCTCGACTCGGGCATCTCGATGCAGCCCAACTCCGCGCTGGGCCTCATGATCGGGGGCCTGGGGCTGATCGCGGCTGCCCTCGGCCAACGATACATCGGCGCGGCGTTCGGCGTCATCGTCGCGGCGATCGGCGGCGCGACACTGGTCGAGTGGATGGCGGGCATCGGCCTGGGTCTCGACCTCTGGTTCACGTTCGACCGGGAGTGGGGGCGCGGTGCCGCCGTCTACGTCGGACGCATGGGGATCCCCGCCTGTGCGTCGCTGACGTTGCTCGGCCTCACGCTCATCATCTCGGCCGCCAATACCCCGGGCATCCGTCGGCGTGCGCCGCTCATCGCGCTCGTGACGTTCTGCATCGGCGTCCTGTCGACGACCGGGTATCTCTACGGCGCCGACGCCCTGTTCACGGTTCCGCGAACGACGGCCATCGCGATGCAGACGGCCGCCCTGATCGTCGCCTTGTCGGCGGGTCTGATCGCGTTGCACGCCGAGCACCGCCCCATGCGCTGGCTCGTGAGCCGCAGTGCGGTCGGCGCCGTCGCCCGGCGCGCCGTACCCACCGTGCTGGTGGCGCCGGTGGCGCTCGGCTGGCTCACGCTCGCCGGCGAACGGGCCGGATATTACGAAAGTTCGTTCGCCACGGCTTTGCTGGTGCTCGCGCTGATCGCGTTGCTGGGCGTGATCCTCTGGCGCGGCATGGTGGTACTCGCGCGGCACGAGGCCGATCTGGTGGCCTCGGAGGAGCGCGTGCAACTCGCGATCACGGCGGGCGACGCCGGGACCTGGGACCTCGACCTGCGGACCGGCGACAACAAGAGTTCCGACACGTACTTCAAGCTGCTCGGCTACGACCCGAGCCAGGGCCGGCAGACCTCGCAGGAACTCTGGGAGTCGGTGGTCTGGCCCGAGGACCTGCAGCAGGTGCGCAAGGAGTGGCTGCGCGCGCTCGGCGCGCGCGAACTGTTCCGGCAGAAGTACCGCGCGCGCCGTGCCGACGGCTCGATCATGTGGGTGCGCGCCGCAGGTCGTTTTTTCTACGACGGGACCGGCCGCGCGATCCGCTTCGTCGGCGTCTTCGTCGACGTGACCGACACCCACGCCGCAATGGAAGCCTTGCGCGAAGCGGACCGCCGCAAGGACGAATTCCTGGCGACGCTGGCGCACGAATTGCGCAATCCGCTCGCCCCCATACGCAACGCGCTCGGCGTGCTCAAGCTCAAGGGACCGGGGACGCCGGAGGTGCACTGGGCGCGCGACGTGATCGACCGGCAGATGCAGCAGATGACGCGGCTGATCGACGACCTGCTCGACACGAGCCGGATCGGCACCGGCAAGATCGAGTTGCAGCGCCAGCGCGTCGAACTCGCGGACGTCGTGCAGGGCGCCATCGAGGCCAGCCGCCCGTTGATCGCCCAGTACGGGCACGAACTGCGCGTCGATCTGCCCGCCAACCCGGTGTTCATCCACGGCGACCTGGTCCGCTTGTCGCAGGTGTTCTGCAACCTGCTCAACAATGCCGCCCGCTACACGCCTCACGGCGGCTGCATCGAGGTGGCGGCCACGCTCAAGGCGGCCGGCGTCGTCGTTGCCGTGCGCGACAACGGCATCGGCATCCCGCGTGAAATGCTGCCGAAGGTGTTCGAGATGTTCACGCAGGTCGATCGCTCGCTCGAGCGAACGCGTGGCGGGCTCGGAATCGGGCTCACGCTCGTCAAGCAACTGGTGGAGTTGCACGGCGGCCGCGTCGAGGCTCGGAGCGCCGGGTCCGGCAAGGGCAGCGAATTCGTCGTGCGCCTGCCGGTGGTCGCGGAGACAGCGAGTCGCTCGTCGAGCACACCGAAGACCGCGGCACCGGCGCTGCCGGCGGACGGCCGGCGCGTGCTCGTGGTCGACGACAACGAGGACGCCGCCGAAAGCCTCGCGATGCTGCTGCGGCTCATGGGCTTCGAGTGCAAGTCCGCATACGACGGTGTCGAGGGCCTGCGCCTGGCCCGGGAACTCCAGCCGCAGGTCGTCCTGCTCGACATCGGCCTGCCGGGCATGAATGGCTACGACGCGGCCGCGGCGATCCGCGCCGAGCCCTGGTCGAAGACCGCCACGCTGGTCGCACTGACCGGTTGGGGACAGGAGGAGGACCGCCGCCGGTCGCGGGACGCCGGGTTCGACGCACACCTGGTCAAGCCGGTGTCGATGGAACAGCTGGTCGAGGTGCTGGAGCGGTCGCGCCCGCGCGAGGCGGAAAGCGCCGTCGCCGGTTGATCGCCGCTCCGGTCGTCCCGGTCGGCGACGGTCGCCCGTGCCGACCTCAGATCGCCTTGCTGAACCGCTGGCCGGACGCCTGTACGCCCGGAAGGTAGGCGTCGAATGCCATGGCGAGGTGTCGCAGCAGCAGTCGCCCGGCCGGCTGCACCCGTACGCCCGGCTCGGCCCACTCGGCGAGGCCGTCGCCGACCATCGGCTCGAGCGCCGCGAGTTCGCTCGCGAAATACTGCCGGAAGTCGATGTCGTGGCGCCTGGCCGTCGCGGCAAAGTCGAGCACGCCGTAGCACATGATCTGCTGGATCACGTCGCGGCGGATTATGTCGTCGCGTGTCATCGTGTAACCGCGGTGCACGGGCAGTTCGCCGCGATCGAGCGCGCCGTAATACTCCGGCAGCGTCTTGAGGTTCTGGATGTAGCTGTCGCCGACCTTGCCGATCGAGCTCACGCCGAGCCCGACCAGGTCGAGGTATCCGCGCGTGGAATAACCCTGGAAGTTGCGGTGCAGCGTGCCGTTGCGCTGCGCGATCACGAGTTCGTCGTCGGGCAGCGCGAAGTGGTCCATGCCGATGTAGACGTAGCCTGCCTCGTACAGCTTCTCGATCGTGAGCCCGAGCAGTTTTAGCCGTGTCTCGGGCGTGGCGAGATCCTCGACCTTGATCTGCTTCTGCGGCTTGAACATCTGCGGCAGGTGCGCGTAGCCATAGACCGCGAAGCGGTTCGGGCGCGCCGAGAGCACGGTGTCGAGCGTCTTCGAGAAGCCGTCGACCGACTGCTTAGGCAGGCCGTAGATCAGGTCGACGCTGACCGAGTTGAAGCCGAACTCGCGCGCCTCACGGATCAATCGCAGCGTGTCGGGGACCGACTGGACGCGATTGACGGCTTCCTGCACCACCGGATCGAAATCCTGTACGCCGAGGCTGCAGCGGTTGAAACCGACGCGGTAGAGGTCGCGCAGCGTGTCGGACGTGATCGTGCGCGGGTCGAGCTCGATCGAGAACTCGCGGTCGGCGTGCGAGGACAGGGTGAAGTGCTGGCCGAGTTTCTCGATCAGTCGCTCGATTTCCAGCGAGGTCAGGAACGTGGGCGTGCCGCCGCCGAAGTGCAGCTGCTCGACCACGCGGTCGCGATCGTAGAGCTCGCTTTGCATCTCGATCTCGCGGTGCAGGCGATAGAGGTACGCCTCAGCCTTCTCGTGGTTGCGCGTGATGACCTTGGTGCAGCCGCAGTAAAAGCAGGGGCTCGAGCAGAAAGGAATGTGGACGTACAGCGAGAGCTGCCGCGGGATCGGGTCCTGGTTGCTGGTGATCGCGACGGCCCGGTACTCCGGGATGCGGAAGCGATCGGTGAACTGGACGGCCGTCGGATACGAGGTGTACCGGGGCCCCGAGCGGTCGTAGCGGCGGACGAGGTCTTCGTCGAACCGGACATGCTGCAAAGTCATCTGTCTTCCTGCGTTCGGCGGCAGCGCGAGAATGCCCCGCATGGGACGAGCCAGCCTTGACGTGCGTCAAGGATGGGAATTGGACGCGTTCGGGCAATCGGTACATGCCGAATATACCAAGCCCGTTTTCGCAGTGACCGCGTGAGGCAGCCCGTCCGCTTCCGTTAAGATTGCGCGTTCTTTGGAGGTTCCGCCTTGCCCGATTCCAGTCCCGAAAGCGACCCGAACGTCACACCGATCGAAACCGATGCGCTGATCATTGGCGCGGGGCCGGCCGGCCTGTTCCAGGTGTTCGAGCTTGGCCTGCTCGGCATCAAGAGTCACGTCGTCGACACGCTCAAGCACCCGGGCGGCCAGTGCGCCGAGCTGTATCCGGATAAACCGATATACGACATTCCCGCATTGCCCGTCTGTGGCGCGCAGGAGCTCGTCGACCGGCTCATGAAACAAGTCGAGCCGATGCACCCGGTGTTTCATTTCGGCCAGGAAGTGCAGGAGCTGCAGAAACGCGACGACGGCCGGTTCCTGCTGCGGACCGCGTCGGGCACGGCCTTCGTCGCACGCACCGTCGTGATCGCGGCGGGTCTTGGCTCATTCCAGCCGCGCCGACTCGGTGTCGAGGGCTGCGACGCGCTCGAGGACCGGCAGGTGCACTACCGGGTCAGGAGCGCGGCCGACTTTCACGGACAGCGCCTCGTGATCTTCGGCGGCGGCGACTCGGCACTGGACTGGGTGCTCGACCTGCACGGCAAGGCCCGCAGCATCGTCCACGTCCACCGCCGCAACGAGTTCCGTGCCGCGCCGGCCTCGGTGTCGCGCATGAAGGAACTCGTCGCGGCCGGCAAGCTCGACTACATCGAGGGCGTCGCATCCGCGATCCGGACCGCGGACGGGCGGCTGACGGGCGTGACGATCAAGCGCACCGATGGCCAGTTCCAGGACGTCGACGCCGATCACCTGCTCGCATTCTTCGGCCTGCACCCGAAACTCGGGCCGATCGCCGAGTGGGGCTTCGAGCTCGAGAGGAAGGCGATTCGCGTCGACACCGCGAAATTCCAGACCACGGTGCCGGGCATCTTCGCGATCGGCGACATCAACACGTATCCGGGCAAGAAGAAGCTGATCCTGAGCGGGTTCCACGAGGCGGCGCTCGCGGCGTTCGCGATCGCGGAATACCTGAACCCGGCGAAGAAGGTGCACCTGCAGTACACGACGACGAGCCCGATCATGCAGAAGCGGCTCGGCGTCACCGAATGAGTTCGGCGCTGCTCGAGGACCTGGTCCGCCTGCTCGACCTCGAGCGGCTCGAGATGAACCTGTTTCGCGGCGAGAGTCGCGACATCGGCAGCCCGCAGGTGTTCGGCGGCCAGGTGCTCGGGCAGGCGCTGATGGCGGCCTGTCGCACGGTCGATCCCGAGCGCCGCGTGCATTCGCTGCACTCGTACTTCCTGCGACGCGGCGATTTCGACGCCCCGATCGTCTACGAGGTCGACCGCAGTCGCGACGGTGCGAGTTTCACCAACCGCCGCGTCGTGGCGATCCAGCACGGGCGGCAGATTTTCCACCTCTCGGCCTCGTTCCAGGTCGAGGAGTCGGGGCCCGACCACCAGGTGCAGGCGCCGCCCGTCACGCCGCCGGAGCAACTGCCGGACCTGACGGCGACGATGCGCGAGCATCTCGACGCAATGCCGGAGCAGCGTCGTCGGTTCTGGGAGCGCGACCGCCCGTTCGAGTTCCGCCAGGTCGAGGGAATCGCCGACGACGGTGCGCCGCGGCCCGCTGCGCGCAACGTGTGGTTCCGGCTGACCGGCGCGTGCCTCGACGACGACGTGCTGCATCGCTGCCTGCTGGCCTACGTCTCTGACTACAACCTGCTCGAGACCGCGACGCTGCCGCACGGCATTTCGTATCACCGGGACGACGTGATGCTCGCCAGCCTCGA
>JAJTCR010000111.1 GCA_021325695.1 Steroidobacteraceae bacterium
CGACAGGAAGCGGGAGAAGTCGACGCCGTCGAAGGCCTGGCAGTAGTCGGTGACGAGGTCGCGCATCGCGTGGCGACTCTCGAGCTGGTCCACGCGTTGCAGCAGTTGCTGGATCAGTAGGTCGTTGCTCATGGGCTGGCGATTCCCGGGTGTTCGTTGCGCCGGCGAGACCGACGTGTCGGCGCTGCAATGCAAAACGGAAGGCTGGGGTGCGCGGGTCGAGTATAGGATTACACTTGCTTGCCGACAACAAGGAGTTTATCGTCTGCCCGGTGTCGGCCACGGCGACCCCGTGCGCATGACGATGACATCGGGCTTTCGTAGCAACGTAGGGGGATTCATGCACATTTCGCAGAGGAGTTCGCGTCTCGCCCTGGCAGTGGCGATGGCGCTGGGCGGCGCGACCTCCGCGCCGGTCACGGTCGTGGCGCAGGAGACCGCGGCGTCCGGCGGCGGCCTCGAGGAAATCATCGTCACTGCGCGCAAGCGCGAGGAGAACCTGCAGGAGGTCGCGACGTCGGTGAGCGCGCTCGGCTCCGAGGAGATCGCGCGCCGTTTCGACGTCGACCTGCAGTCGATGTCCAACGCGGCGCCGAACGTGGTCATCGACGACCTGCAGCAGGGCCCGGGCAGCCCCGCGGCGATCTCCATCCGCGGGATCGGCACGACCGACGTCGAAAAAAGCTTCGACCCGACCACCGGCGTGGTCGTCGACGAGGTGTTCATCGGCGTGAACTCGGGCGCGATGATCAAGGCGCTCGACATCGTGGGCATGGAAATCCTGCGCGGGCCGCAGGGCACGCTGTTCGGTCGCAACTCGATCGCGGGCGTCATCAACGTCACCCGCGGTCGTCCCGACCCCGAAGGGTTCGGGGCTAGCGTGCGGCTGGGCTACGGCAATTACGACGACCAGCAGTTCGACGGCTACGTCAACGTGCCGCTCGGCGACAGCTTCGCGTTCAAGCTCGGCGGCGCCTACCGGGCGCACGACGGCTGGTTCTACAACCGCACGCTCGGCAAGGACGTGGGCGAGACGGAATACAAGTCCATCAGCCCGGCCTTCACCTGGCGGCCGATGGAGAACCTCGAGCTTTACTATCGGTTCGACAAGAGCTGGCAGGACCAGGACGCCAACGTGGTCCTGAACATGGCGCAGGCGCCGGGCGATCCCCTTGATCCGGTGGGGACGGGCGGACAGGTATTCTGCTTCTACTACAACCAGTGCGCGCAGGGGCTGGAAAACCCGCAGTCGGGCGACCGTTACGTCGTGCTGCAGGACGGCGACGACCCGTACCAGTCGTACTTCGACACCGACATGCACGTGGCCAACGCGCGCTGGGATTTGAGCGACGCCAACCAGGTCGTCTACGTCTTCGGCCTGTTCAAGACGGACGAGCAGGTCTACCAGGACTGGGACGCCACGCCGCTCACGCTCTACCACACCGACCGCCCGGCCGAGTACGAGCAGACCAGCCACGAGCTGCGCTTCACGCACACCGGTGAGCGGCTCTCGTACACGCTCGGCGCCTACTACTGGAACTCCGAATACAACATCGACCTGATGAGCTACATCGGGTTCGGCGACTTCCTGTTCGGGCTCCCGGCGGGCACGGTGCTCGAGGTGCCGCAGTCGGTCGAGCAGGAAACGGACTCGACCGCGGTGTTCTTCGAAGGCGACTGGAAGTTCAACGACCAGTGGACGCTCACGGTCGGCGGCCGCTACACCAAGGACGAGAAGACGAGCGGCGTGGTCGATCCGATCATGCCGGAGCTGGCGGACAAGGGTAATCCTGGCAATCCGTTCGAGGAGAGCTGGAGCCAGTTCTCGCCCAAGGTGAGCCTGCGCTACACCTACAGCGATG
Source organism: Steroidobacteraceae bacterium (assembly GCA_021325695.1). Lineage (GTDB taxonomy): Bacteria > Pseudomonadota > Gammaproteobacteria > Steroidobacterales > Steroidobacteraceae > RPQJ01. The sequence goes on from JAJTCR010000111.1 coordinate 1,863, forward strand.
ACCTGATGATCTACGGCCTCTACTCGGAAGGCTTCCGCGCCGGTGGCTTCAGCGGCCGCCCAGGCACCTACGAAGGCGCGGCGACCCCGTACGATCCGGAGACGGTGGACAACTTCGAACTCGGCGTGAAGTCGGAGTGGCTCGACGGCACGTTGCGCCTGAACGCGTCGCTGTTCAGCATGCAGTACAAGGACAAGCAGGAAGAGCAGAGCGTGCCGACCGGCCAGGGCACCGGACAGCAGACGCTGGTGCTGAACGCGTCCGAAGCCGAGCTGAACGGCGTCGAGTTCGACTTCACCTGGCAGGCGACCGAAATGTTCCGGCTCGCCGGCAACCTCGGCTTCCTCGACGCCAGTTACAAGAAACTGGTCGACCCGGTGACGCTCACCGACCTCTCCGACCTCGAGTTGCGGCGCGCGCCGGAGCTGACCGCCACGATTTCGCCGACGCTCGAATGGCCGATGCTCGGTGGCGACATGTGGGTGCAGGCGGACTTCCGCTACATCGACGAGCAGGAGCTGACCTTCCTCAATTCGCCGCAGAGCCACGTCGACGCGCAGAACGTCGTCGACGCGTCCATCAACTGGCGTCGCGACGCGCTGACAGTGAGCCTCTGGGGCCTCAACCTGTCGGAGGAAGACGCCTGGTCGCAGGGCTACGACGTCGGCACGAGCGTGACGTTCCCGGGGCTCTGGACGTACACGGCGACCCGTCCGCCGCGCACGTATGGCCTGCGCCTGATGATGAACTTCTGACCAGAAGCACGACACGACCGTGCGCGGCGGCCGCGGGGCCGTCGCGCATCGCCTGGAAGTTCGCATGACCAAACGTTGGATCGTGACCGGCGGCTCCCGCGGGCTGGGGCTGGCGCTGGCGCGATGGGTGGTGGCGCGCGGCGATCGCGTCGCCGTGACCGCACGCAGCATCGACGAAACGTACCTCAAGGCGGAGCTCGGCACGGGGTGCCTGGCGGTCGCGGCCGACGTGACCTCGCCGGAGTCGGTTCGGGTTGCCTTCGATCGCGTCGCGGCCGCGTGGGGCGGCATCGACGTGCTGATCAACAACGCCGGTCTGCACCGCGGCGGTCGGGTCGACAAGCTCGACCTCGCCGACTGGGATGCCGTGCTCGACACCAACCTGTCGGGCCCGCTGCACTGCGTGCGGGCGGTGCTGCCGCACATGCCGAAGGGCGGCTCGATCGTCAACATCGGGGCGGTCGTGGGTTTTCGCGGGTTTCCAGGCGACAGCCCGTACGGCGCCTCGAAGGCCGGCCTTGCCGGACTCACGAAGGTGCTGGCGGTGGAACTCGCGCGCCAGGAAATCCGCGTCAACCTGGTCGTGCCGGGCCTCGTCAAGACCGAGATGACCCAGGACCTGAGCGGACGAGCCATGGAACAGATCACCAAGCGCATTCCGCTGCGCCGGCTCGGCAATGACGACGAGGTCGCGGAAGTGATCGGCTGGGTCGCAGGCTCCACGTACATGACGGGCGCGGTCATCCCGACCGACGGCGGCCTGTCGTGCACGCTCTAGGCAGGCGTCGCGGCAGTGGTCGCCGGCGACGCGCAGGCTCGCTTCGCGACATGGATGCATGAGCACCTGGGGATCGCGGACGCACGGCTCGGTGAGCGCCTGAGCGGCGGCAACGCCAACGTCACCCAACTGGTCGAGACGCCGGCGGGCCGCCTGGTCCTGCGTCGTCCGCCCGACAACGCGCTGTCGGCCAGCGCGGCCCGGGGCGTGCAGCGCGAGTGGCGCATCCTGAACGCACTGGGTCGCCAGGCCCGGGTGCCAACGGCTCGCGGTCACTGCGAAAACACGTCCGTCCTCGGCCAGCCGTTCATCGTCGTCGACCACGTCGACGGCGTCGCGATCAGCTGGACGCTGCCGGGCGCGTACCGCGACGAGCCGGCGACGCTTGAGCGCATCGGTCACGAACTGGTCGACGCGATCGCCGAGGTGCACCTGCTCGACTGGCGCGAGCTCGGCATGAAGGCGCCGGACCCGTCCGCGGACTACCTCGCTCGCGAGATCGAGCGCTGGCTCCAGGTGCGTGGCGCGACGAAAGTCCGCGAGCTGCCGCTCGTCGAGCGACTCGGCGCGTGGCTCACCGAGCACAAGCCGCGCCAGACGCGGCAGTCCGTGATCCACGGCGACTATCACCTCGACAACACGCTGTTTGCGCGCGAGGAGCCCCGGCTCGAGGCGATCATCGACTGGGAACTCTCGACGGTCGGCGATCCCGTGGCGGACCTTGCGCTGATGCTGATGTTCGGGGGGCCACGCGCGTTCGACCCGCCCGGGTTCGCGTTCGTCCAGGCCGTCACGCGTCGCCCCGGCATCGTCACGCGCGAGGCGCTGGCGCACCGCTGGTCGCTCGCGACCGGCATCGACGTCGGCGACCTCGACTATTACCTCGCCTTCGCGTTCTGGCGCCTGGCCTCGATCGTCGAGGGCGCTCACGTGCTGCGCGTGCAGGGGCTCGTCGACACCGAGTACTCGCGCAAGCTCGAATACGACGTGCCCGCGCTGCTCGAGGAGGCCGCGCGGGTCGCAGGGATCCACGGAGCATGAACACGACGACCACCCGGACCATGCACGCCACGATGATGGACGTGCCGCTCTCGACGCAGTTGATCCTCGCCCACGGCGCCGGCCTGCACGGAGCCAGTCGCGTGGCGAACTGGGTCGACGGCCGTTTCCAGCCCACGCACTTCGCGGAGGTGGCGCGCCGGGTGGAGGCTCTCGCCTCGGCGCTCGCGGCGCTCGAGGTGGGGCCGAACGCGCGCGTGGCGACGTTCTGCTGGAACACGCAGGCGCACCTCGAATGCTACCTCGCGGTGCCGTCGATGGGCGCCGTGCTGCACACGCTGAACGTGCGCCTGTTCCCGGAACAGATCCTCGGCATCATGAACCACGCCGAGGACGAGGTGGTCGTGATCGATGCCTCGCTGCTGCCGACCCTGCGCGAGGTGCTGCCGCGCGTGCCGACGCTCCGGCACGTGATCGTGATCGGCGACGCGGCCACCGATGCCGTCACGACGGGTGCGCGGGTGCACGACTACGAAACGCTCGTCGCCACTCACGGTCGGGCGTTCGACTGGCCGCTGCTCGGTGAGCGCGACGCGGCGGTCGTCTGCTACACCACGGGCACGACCGGTGCGCCCAAGGGCGTCGTCTACAGTCACCGCACGATCTACCTGCACACGCTCGGCACGCTCGGCGTCGACACGTTCGCGATCAGCCAGGCTGACCGCATCCTGCTGCTGCCGTCGATGTTCCACGCGAACGCCTGGGGCTTGCCGTACTCCGCCTGGATGGCGGGCGCGGACCTGCTGATGCCGGGTCCCGACCTCAAGCCTGCCAGCATCCGTCGCATGATCGAGCAGGAGCGGCCGACGTACACCGCGGTCGTGCCGACGCTGATCAACGACCTGCTGCAGGCCGACCGCGAAACGCCGCTCGACATGTCGAGCTTCCGCGTGATCGTGTCGGGCGGCTCCGTCGTCTCGCCGGCGCTGATCCGCGCGGTGCGCGAGCGCTGGGGCGTGCCGGTGCTGCAGGGCTGGGGCATGACCGAGACCAGTCCCATGTGCTGCCTGAGCATCCCGCCGCGCGGGACGCCGGTGGCGGACGAACCGGCGTGGCGCACCAAGAGCGGCCGGCCAGTCCCGGGCATGTTCGTGCGTCTCGCCGACGACGACGGCCGTCCTGTCGCCAACGATGGCCACACCGTCGGTGAGCTGCAGCTGCGCGGCCCTTGGGTCACGGGTGCCTATTACCGAAACGCCTCGCCCGAGTCGTTCACGCCGGACGGCTGGCTGCGAACCGGCGACGTCGGCACGATCGACCCACGAGGCTACGTGCAGATCACCGACGAACCGGTGACCGCGCCGGAGTTGCGGGCGTTCCTGGAAGGGCGCGTCGCGCGGTTCTGGCTGCCCGAGCGGTGGGCGTTCATCGAGGCGATGCCGAAGACCAGCGTCGGCAAGGTCGACAAGAAGGAACTGCGTCGCCAGTTCGGCGAAGGCAAGCTGTCGATCGAAGCCGCGACGTAGCGCCGTCGCGCGACGGCAATGGGCGCTGCGCTGCACGAGTGCCGACGTCAGCGGGCGCGTGCGACACCTACACCTCGTCGGGTCTCGACGCGGCTTGCGGCCCGTCACGACCGGCCGGCACGATGGCCGCGCGGACGCGATGCCGGGCCGCGCCACAGCTGGAGGTCGAGCGATGAAGCAGAACGCGATTGCGCGGGGCGCGCCGCGCTTGCAGCGGGCGATGCGTGGAAACGGCAGCGACTGGGGCGACGCGTTGCGCAACGCTGCGCTGTCGGGCGGGATTGCAGCGGGGGCGACGACCGCGTGCGTCGCAGTGGCGGGCGCGCGCGACAGCGGCAGTGCCGTCGCACCGATCAACGCCACGAGCCACATCGCGTGGGGCGAGTCCGCCGGAGCCGTCGAAACGGTCGATGCCCGGCACACGCTGCTCGGTGCGGCGCTGAACGCCGGCGCCTGCGTGTTCTGGGCGACGTTCTACGAACGGTACTTCGGCCGCGCTGCCAATCGTGGCGACGTCGGCATGGCGCTGCTGGGCGGCGGTATCGTCGCCGCGGCAGCCTACGTCACGGATTACCACGTCGTGCCGAAGCGGCTGACGCCCGGCTGGGAGTCGCGGATCTCGCCCAAATCGCTGTTCGCGGCCTATGCAGTGCTCGCACTGGCCCTGCCGCTGCGCGGGCTGCTGCGGCGGCGATGAAACAGCGTTCGCCGGCGTGAAGCGAAGAAGCCGGGCAGGGCCCGGCTTCGTCTTTGCGTGGCCGATGCACGCAGCGTGCGGTCGGCTCCCCCTCAGGCAGCCTTTTCCCGCGGTTTCCAGGACTGGAACTCGGGCAGCACTTCCTTAGCGAACAGCTTGACGCTCGATTCGGCGTCCTTCCACGACATGCCGCCGTAGCTCACCTGCACCGTGAGGTCGAAGTCGCCGATCGTGCGACGGCGCTGGTCGAGCTTCTCGAGGATCTGCTTCGGCGTGCCGAAGGTGTTGATGTCGGTGAAGGCCTTGCCGGCTTCCTCCATGCCGACGCTGCGCAGCATTTCGGCGTTGTTGGCGTAGTCGCCGTAGCCCTTCATCTTCCTGAAGTGCTCGCTGGCCATCTCGTAGTGCTGCATGACCGTGACGTAGTAGTTGGACATGTGCTCGCGCGCGAGCGATTCGGCCCTCTCGGCGCTCTCGTTGCAGCACAGGAAGTCGACGCAGACGGGGGCGGGCGGCGGCGCCTTGTGGTGCTGCATGTACAGCGCGCGGTACGACTCGAAGTGCGGCACCATCTGGTCCCAGGGCTTCTGCGCGAACGTCATCATTTTCGCGCCGAGCTTGGCGACGACGGGCACGGAATCCGACGACATGGCCACGCTGTAGAAGCGACCCTTCCAGCTCTTGTACGGGCCCGGGCGGACTTCGGTGCGCTTCTGCTTGAAGAACTTGCCGTCGCCCTCGACGATGCCCGTTTCGAGCCCCTTGATGATCATGTCGGCCGCTTCGTCGAAGCGGTCGCGGGCCTCGTTCATGTCGATGCCGAAGATGTCGTACTCACGCCGCGCCAGGCCGCGGCCGATGCCGAAGAGGGCGCGCCCCTTGCTCAGGTGGTCGAGCAGCGTCATCTTCTCGACGACGCGAATGGGGTCGCGCCACCAGGGAAGGATCACGGCCCCGGTCAGCAGCCCGATGCGTTCCGTCTTCGCCGCCATGTAGCTCAGGAACTGCGTCGGGTCCGGCGCCATGGCGTAGTTGAAGAAGTGGTGCTCGACGCCGCTCACCGTGTCGAAACCCAGCGGTTCCGCGAGGCCGGCGAGATGGATGTCGCGCTCGTACGCCTCCCTGTCGGTGATCGTGTCCATGAAGTTCTGAAACACCATCAGCAAGCCAGCGCGCATGTCCTAGTCCCCCTGGATGGAACGGATGGATGAAGGCCCGTCGGTCCTCGATCTCGCGACCGATGCTAAGACACTTGTTGTCAACTAGCAAGCGTAGAGCGGCGACCCGTCGGGCCGAGAGTACGGCAGGGAAATCGCAATTTCCCGCTGCAACGCAAAACGGCCGTCACTCGGCGAGTTCGAACACGTACAGCATGTTGCCGCCGTTCGGCTGGTAGATGTCGGGGGACTGTTGCGCGGTCATCAGCCGGAACACGCCCATGCCCGTGGGGACGGCGACGTACTGCTTGCCACCGGCGCCGTAACTCACCGGAAAGCCGTGCAGGCCCGAACCGAGCCGCGTCTGCCAGAGCACCTTGCCCGTCTCGGCGTCGAAGGCCTTGAACCAGCGGTCGAGGTCGCCGACGAACGCCAGTCCGCCGCCGGTCGTGA